>JBATPF010000304.1:0-3605 GCA_049291355.1 Giesbergeria sp. | reverse complement strand
GTGCCACCCTGGGCGCGGCTGCCGTCGGCGGTGTGGTGGGCTCCATGGCCGGCAACGCCATGGCCAGTGGCATGTCGCAGAACAAAGACGTCGCCAAGGCCAAGGAAGCCGAGGCAGCGGCGGCAGAAAAGGAAGCACAGGACCTGCAACTCAAGGCCGATGAGGCGAAAGCCAAGGCACAGGCCGCTCGTGCGGCGGCCAAGTAAGCAAGTGCCCATGGGCTTGCTCCATTCCATCCTTCCGAGGTGACTTTATGAACGAAAACATTCAAATCTTTGGCCAGCAGACGGGCGCAGCCCTTAGCGCCGAACGCAACCAGGTCCTGCGCAACACCTATTGGCTGCTCGCGCTCTCCATGGTGCCGACGGTGCTGGGTGCGTGGGTGGGCGTCGCCACCGGCTTTGCCGGCGCTCTGTCACCCGGCATCGGTCTGATGCTCTTTTTGGGCGGCGCCTTTGGCTTCATGTTTGCCATCGAGAAGACCAAGGACTCGGCGGCCGGCGTGTTTGTGCTGCTGGCCTTTACCTTTTTCATGGGCCTGATGCTCTCGCGCCTCGTAGGTAGCGTGCTGGGCCGCGCCAATGGCGCGGAGCTGATCATGACGGCGTTTGCCGGCACGGGCGCGATCTTCCTGGGCATGGCGAGCCTTTCGTCGATCATCAAACGCGACCTTTCCGCCATGGGCAAGTGGCTGTTTGTGGGCGCCTTGCTGATTCTGGTGGCCGGTATTGCCAACTTCTTCCTGCAGTCGAGCGCACTGATGGTCACGCTTGCGGTGTTGATGGTTGGCGTTTTCACGGCCTTCATCCTGTACGACCTCAAGCGCGTGCGGGACGGCCACGAGACCAACTACATCACCGCAACGCTGGGCGTGTACCTGAGCCTGTTCAACGTGTTCCAGGCACTGTTGATGCTGCTGGGCATTGGCGGGCGCGACGAATAGGCCTTCGGCCCTTGGTACTCGCCAGCTCGCGCTAATCTATCCATTGGTGGCCGCTTCAGCGGCCACACTTCTTTGCGCCGAACTGCGGCCCACCATCCTCATGGAATTTCTGCTCGACCCCAATGTCTGGATCGCTTTTGCGATGCTGACCGCCCTGGAAATCGTCTTGGGCATCGACAACATCATTTTCATCTCCATCCTTGTGGGGCGCTTGCCGCCCCAGGTGCGCGACAAAGCCCGCCGCATCGGGCTGGGTTTTGCCATGGTCTCGCGGCTGGCGCTGCTGTTCGCCCTCAGTTGGATCATGGGCCTGACGGCCGACTTGTTCGAGGTTGCCGGCATGGGCATCAGCGGCCGCGATCTGGTCTTGTTGTTTGGCGGCCTGTTCCTGCTCTACAAGGCCTCGCATGAAATCTTCGTCGAAGTCGAAGCGAAGGAAGAGAAGGCGCTGCCAACGTCGGACGCTGCAGCGCTCAAGGCCTCAGGCAGCCGTTTGTTCTGGGCCGTCATCGGGCAGATCGCCATCATCGACATCGTGTTCTCGCTCGACTCTGTCATCACCGCCGTCGGTATGGTCGACCAGATCGGTGTCATGGTGGCCGCCGTCGTCGTGTCCGTCGGCGTGATGCTGCTGGCGGCCAAGCCGATTGGGGATTTTGTTGACCGCCACGCGTCGGTCAAAGTGTTGGCGCTGGCCTTCCTGGTGATGGTGGGCATGGCGCTGACCGCCGAAGCCTTTGACCAAGCCGTGCCCAAGGGCTACATCTATGCGGCAATGGCGTTCTCGCTCGCGGTGGAAGCCCTCAATATCCGCGCTCGCGCACGGCGAATGTTGAAGGCGTAGAAGCCGGGATGAAGCCCACCGGTGCAGCGTTCGTGACCAAGGTGAAGCCAGGGCGCGTGCAGGTACAGCCAGTCGCCGCGCACCAACAGCCGGTCAGCGCCAGGCGTCAGCGTGCTCGCGGGCGAAGTCCGCGAAGCGCCTTGGCGATTTGCCGGTCAAGGCTTCCAGGTCGTCGCTGACCGCTGCGGCCCAGCCCGCCTTGATGATGGCGTTCAGGCTCATCATCCAGGCCACCACTTCCGCTGGCATTCCCATGCCGCGCATGCCGTCCTCGGCTGCGGCCTCGGGCACATCGACATAGCGCACCTCGCACCCAATGGCCTCTGAGATGGCGGCGAGCATTTGCGCGTCGGTCAGTGCCTCTGCGCCGGTCAGGGTGTGGCTCTTGCCCGCATGTGCGGCCGGGTTCGTCAGCACCACCGCAGCAGCGTCGGCGATGTCGCGGGCGTCAACGACACTGATCGCGCCGTCGCCATGCGGCGCATGGTAGGTGCCGGATTTGACCTGGCCGGCAGCAAACGTCACCCAGTTCTGCATGAAGTTGTTCGGGTGCAGCAGCGTGTAGGCGATACCACTGGCGCGCACCTTGTCGTCGATGTCGCCCTGCAGCTTCGCGATGGCGACCGCACTGCTGGCGTCGGCGCCAGCGCCTGAAGAGCGCACGATGTGCTGGACGCCTGCCGCCCGCGCTGCGGCCATGGCGTTGTCGGCAAACCCGCGCTTGCCGGGCACCAGGGGCAACAGCGTATCCCGTCTTGACGGGCGTTCGCCACAGGTTGGCAGTGCCACGGACCGTGCGCGCATTGGTCCGAAACCGCGCGGCAGCGGCGCAGTATGCCGAGCGTGTGCTCCGCTGGCCATTCTCAAGAGTGGTGACGGCGCACAACACGATCCTTAGTGAGGATGCGCATGCCCAAGTTACTCGGGCTTTCTCTATATTCTTAGGGTTGACTTTGGGTTGACGGCAGCTATACCCGTCCTACGCTGCAGTTGAGAGCACGCCTCAGTGATAGTCACTCTCATACTGATGCCGAACCGCACCGATCACGACCTTCTGTCCATCACGAATCTCAAACAGCGCCACATACCCCGAGTGTCCAAAAGTGATGATCAGCTCCCGCACCAAAGCACTGGTGCCCGCTTTGCGGCAGCTGAACGGGCTGTGGGCCAAAAGCTGGCAAGCCTGCTCAATGGCTTTGATGGCACGCACCGGAATGTCCAGATCCCCGGTGGGGCTGTGCAGTTCGCGATCCAGAAGGTGATCGAACAAGCGCTCTAAGTCCTCCGCCGCCTCGCGGCTGAAGATCACCTGGTAGCTCATGGGCGCGGCGAGCCTGTGGCTGCAGCCAGCCGCTCCTTCAACCGGGCGATGACAGCCTCGGCAGGGATGCCATCACCAGCATCAACAGTTCTTTGCACAGCAGCGATGCCGCGGCGCATGAATTCCGACTGCATTTGGCGCCGCGCCACTTCATTGCGGACGGCAGCTTCTACCAAGCCCGCGAGGCTCTCGCCCTCTTGAAGGGACTGCTCCATGTCTGCGCGAAACGCGGGCTCGATGCGGACGGGTGGGATGGTGGCAGTTTTCATCGGTTAAGTGTATCGCGTATGTGATGCACTGCATTTCAGCCTTCACGCCCCGCACACCCGCAGCACATCTCCCCCATACGCTTCCAGCTTCTTCGCCCCCATGCCGCTGATCCCCTGCAAATCGTCGAGCGTCGCCGGGCAGCGCTCGGCAATGGCTGCCAGGGTGGCGTCGTGGAAGATCACATAGGCGGGCAGGCCGTGTTCGCGGGCCACCTCGGCGCGCCAGGC
>JBATPF010000303.1:0-2952 GCA_049291355.1 Giesbergeria sp. | reverse complement strand
CTCGTACTGTTGGCTATTCCGTCGGTGGTGATCGGTTTCCTCACTATTGGCCCCATGTTGTTCGGTGGGTTTTTCGACGGTGTGATTGTGGTCGACGCCGCACGCCATACGGCCATGACCGAACTTGCCGAAGCCTTCCACGGGCCCGTTGCAATGGCATTGCATGGGTTGACCGCCGCACCTTTCTGGCTGGCGCTCGCTGGCGTCGCCGCCTCGTATTACATGTACATGGTCAATCCCGCGCTGCCGGCAGCCATCAAACGCGTCTTCCAGCCGATTTACACCTTGCTTGAGAACAAGTACTACCTCGACTGGATCAACGAGAACATTCTGGCGCGGGCTGCGCGCGGCCTCGGGGTGGCTTTGTGGAAGGGCGGCGATCAGGCGGTGATCGACGGGGCCTTGGTCAATGGTTCCTGGAAGCTGGTGGGATGGGTTGCCGGTGTGGTGCGGCGCGTGCAGACGGGCTACGTCTATCACTACGCGCTGGTCATGATTCTGGGAATCTTCGTGCTCATGACGTACTTCGTCTGGCTCAACAAGTAGGGGAAGAATAAAAATGGGTTTGTTGAGTCTTGCTATCTGGACGCCCATCGCGTTCGGACTTCTGCTGCTCGCACTGGGGCGTGACGAACAGGTGGGCGCCGTACGCTGGCTGGCCTTGATTGGCGCCTTGGCCGGTTTGCTGGTCACGTTTCCCTTGATGGCCGGCTTTGTACCTGGCACTGCGGACATGCAGTTCGTCGAAAAGGCGCATTGGATCGATACCTTCCAGATCTTCTATCACCTGGGCGTGGACGGTATTTCCTTCTGGTTCGTTCCACTGACGGCCTTCATCACGGTGATTGTCGTGATTGCATCCTGGGAATCAATCACGTCCCGTGTGAACCAGTACATGGCCGCGTTCCTGATTCTGTCCGGCCTGATGATTGGGGTGTTCTGCGCGCTCGATGGCATGCTGTTCTACGTGTTCTTTGAAGGCACCTTGATTCCCATGTACCTGATCATTGGTATCTGGGGTGGGCCGCGCAAGATCTACGCGGCCTTCAAGTTCTTTCTGTACACGCTGTTTGGCTCCCTGCTGACCTTGATCGCCTTGCTCTACCTCTACAACGAGGCAGGTGGAAGCTTTGACATTGCAACCTGGCATGCGCTGCCGCTGTCGGCCCACGCGCAGACCATGCTGTTCTTTGCCTTCTTTGCGGCGTTTGCCGTCAAGGTCCCGATGTGGCCGGTGCACACCTGGTTGCCTGACGTGCACGTCGAAGCGCCTACGGGCGGCTCGGCCGTGCTGGCGGCCATCATGCTCAAGCTCGGTGCTTATGGTTTTCTGCGCTTTTCTTTGCCCAGTGCCCCCGACGCCTCGCGCGAATGGGCTTGGCTGATGATCACCCTGTCGCTCGTCGCCGTGATCTATGTCGGCTTGGTGGCGATGGTGCAAAAGGACATGAAAAAGCTCGTTGCCTACTCATCGGTGGCGCACATGGGTTTTGTGACCCTGGGTTTTTTCATCTTCAATGATCTGGGCGTATCCGGCGGCATCGTGCAGATGATTGCCCACGGTTTCGTCTCCGCAGCCATGTTCTTGTCGATCGGCGTGCTGTACGACCGCATGCATTCGCGCGAAATCGCCGATTACGGTGGCGTGGTCAACACCATGCCCAACTTTGCCGCATTTGCCTTGTTGTTCACCATGGCCAACTGCGGTCTTCCGGGGACAGCAGGCTTTGTGGGCGAATGGATGGTGATCCTGGCGGCGGTAAAGGCCAACTTCTGGCTCGGCCTGGCTGCGGCAAGCGCCTTGATCTGGGGCGCGGCGTACAGCCTGTGGATGTTCAAGCGCGTGTACCTGGGCCCCGTAGGCAACGCCAACGTGCGCGCCATGCTGGACATCGGGCGGCGGGAATTCTTTGTGCTTGCGCTTCTGACTGCCGCCATCCTGGCCATGGGGCTGTACCCCAAGCCCGTGACCGATGTGACCGATGCCTCCGTGGCCAAGCTGCTCCAGCATGTGGCTGCGTCCAAGCTGAACTGACCTGATCGAAACAAGAGTACCCCGATGATTGACAACATCAGCTGGCTGGCCATTTATCCGGAGATCGTCTTGCTGGTCATGGCTTGCGTGATCGCGCTGGTCGACCTTGCCATACACAGTCCACGCCGCACCGGCACCTATGTGCTGACTCTGTTGACGCTGGGTGTGGTGGCGCTGCTGGAGGGCATGTATGCCAGCCGCGGCACCACTTTCTACGGTTTTGGCAACATGATCGTCAGCGACGCCATGGGCAACTGGCTCAAGTGCTTCGCCGCCGTGGCGATGATGATGACACTGGTCTATGGCCGCCCTTATGCTGGCGACCGTGACATGCTGCGTGGCGGCGAGCTCTTCACGCTCAGTCTGTTCTCGCTGCTGGGCATGTTCATCATGATTGGCGGCAACAACTTCCTGGTGCTCTATCTCGGCCTGGAGCTGCTCACCTTGTCGAGCTACGCGCTGGTGGCGCTGCGGCGCGAAGACGCCACGGCCACCGAGGCGGCGATGAAGTATTTCGTGCTCGGTGCCATGGCCAGCGGTTTCCTGCTGTATGGCCTCTCCATGGTGTACGGCGCGACGGGCTCGCTGGACATTGGCGAAGTGTTCAAGGCGGTCAATTCCGGCCAGATCCGCCACCAGGTGCTGGTCTTCGGCGTGGTGTTCATCGTGGCTGGCCTGGCATTCAAGCTGGGCGCCGTACCGTTTCACATGTGGGTGCCCGACGTCTACGAAGGCGCGCCCACGGTGGTCACCTTGCTCATTGCTGGCGCACCCAAGCTCGCTGCCTTTGCCATCGTGATGCGCTTGTTGGTGGACGCCTTGCTGCCACTGGCCATTGACTGGCAGCAAATGCTGGCGGTGCTGGCCGTGGGCTCATTGCTGGTAGGCAATCTGGCTGCCATTGCACAGACCAATCT
>JBATPF010000302.1:0-12431 GCA_049291355.1 Giesbergeria sp. | reverse complement strand
GCAACGCAGCGCTGGCGTAGATGGTGTGGATTGAATCAAGTCAATCGAAATGCACTCCGTGATCCATCGCTGCGCGATGCATCAAGGTTGGAAATTTGTTTGACTTTTATGGGGAAGCCCTTGTAGTATTCGCAGTAAGCGCTAGAGGCCTATTTCTCTTGGATTTTTTGTTTCCAAGCCAAAAAAAACCGCCCGAAGGCGGTGGCTTGCAAAGCAGCGCTGTTAACGCTTTTGCCGGTACTTGCGCAAAGCAGCGATCTGCGCGGCCATCACGGCCAGCTCGGACTGGGCACGTGCCAGGTCGAGCTCGCCCTTGGCGTTCTTGAGCGCCTCTTCCGCAGCCGCCTTGGCGGATGCGGCCTTTTCGTCGTCCAAGTCTTTGCCGCGCACCGCAGTGTCCGACAAAACCGTGACGCAGTCGGGCTGGATCTCAAGAATGCCGCCAGCGACGAAGACGAACTCTTCACTGCCGTCGGCCATTTCAATGCGCACCGAGCCGGGCCGGATGCGGGTGATCAGCGGGGTGTGGCGCGGGTACACGCCCAGTTCGCCAGCCTCGCCAGGCAGAGCGACAAAATTCGCTTCGCCCGAGAAGATCAGTTCTTCGGCGCTTACGACGTCCACGTGGATGGTGTTGGCCATTCAGGATTCCTTTGAGGCGGTGAAGACAGATGAGCCCAGTGCCGGCGGAGCAGAAACGCTCTACCGGCGCGTGGTTCAGGCCATCTTCTTGGCTTTTTCGAAGGCTTCATCGATGGTGCCAACCATGTAGAAAGCCTGCTCGGGCAGGTGGTCGCACTCGCCGGCCACGATCATCTTGAAGCCACGGATGGTTTCTGCCAGCGTGACGTACTTGCCAGGGGCGCCCGTGAACACTTCGGCCACGTGGAAGGGCTGAGACAGGAAGCGTTGAATCTTTCGTGCCCGGGCTACGGTCAGCTTGTCATCTGGCGCCAGTTCGTCCATGCCCAGAATGGCGATGATGTCGCGCAATTCCTTGTAGCGCTGCAGTGTGTTCTGCACGTCGCGGGCAACGTTGTAGTGCTCTTCACCGACGACGTCGGGCGACAACTGGCGGCTGGTTGAATCGAGCGGGTCCACCGCTGGATAGATACCGAGCGAAGCGATGTCGCGTGACAGCACCACGGTAGAGTCCAGGTGGGCAAAAGTGGTGGCAGGCGACGGGTCGGTCAAGTCATCTGCGGGCACATACACGGCCTGGATGGAAGTGATCGAGCCCACTTTGGTGGAGGTGATGCGCTCTTGCAGGCGGCCCATTTCTTCTGCCAGCGTAGGCTGGTAGCCCACGGCGGAAGGCATGCGGCCCAGTAGTGCGGACACTTCGGTACCGGCCAGCGTGTAACGGTAGATGTTGTCCACGAAGAACAGCACGTCGCGGCCTTCGTCGCGGAAGGACTCAGCGATGGTCAGACCCGTCAGTGCCACGCGCAGACGGTTGCCAGGCGGCTCGTTCATCTGGCCGTAGACCATGGCCACCTTGGAGTCGCCCAGGCTCTCCAGGTTCACCACGCCGGAATCGGCCATCTCGTGATAGAAGTCGTTGCCCTCGCGGGTACGCTCGCCCACACCGGCGAACACCGACAGGCCTGAGTGGGCCTTGGCGATGTTGTTGATGAGCTCCATCATGTTCACGGTCTTGCCCACGCCAGCGCCGCCGAACAGACCCACCTTGCCGCCCTTGGCGAACGGGCACACCAAGTCGATCACCTTGATGCCGGTTTCCAGCAGCTCTTGCGACGGCGAGAGTTCGTCGTACGCAGGTGCCTTGCGGTGAATGGAAGCGGTGAGCTCATTGCTCACGGGGCCGCGCTCGTCGATGGGCGTGCCGAGCACGTCCATGATGCGACCCAGGGTGGCCTTGCCCACAGGCACGGTGATGGGGTTGCCGGTGTTGGACACCATGAGGCCACGGCGCAAACCGTCGGACGAACCAAGCGCAATGGTGCGCACGATGCCGTCGCCAAGCTGCTGCTGCACCTCGAGCGTCAGGGCGGTGCCTTCGAGCTTGAGCGCGTCGTAAATTTTCGGCATGCGGTCGCGCGGGAATTCCACGTCGACCACGGCGCCGATGCACTGAACGATCTTGCCTTGGGTCAGTTCGCTGACCGGGGAAATTGCTTGAGCCATGATTGATTGCTCCAATAAATAATTCTGTTGGCCGCTTACACGGCGGCGGCGCCGGCGACGATCTCGGAAAGCTCTTTGGTGATGGCAGCCTGGCGGGTCTTGTTGTAGACCAGTTTGAGCTCACCAATCACCGTGCCAGCGTTGTCCGTAGCGGCCTTCATGGCCACCATGCGCGCCGACTGCTCGGAAGCCATATTTTCGGCCACCGCCTGGTAGATGAGCGACTCGACGTAGCGCACCAGCAGCTCGTCGATGACGCTCTGGGCATCGGGCTCGTAGATATAGTCCCAGCCAGCCGTCGAGCCACTTGACGAATGCATGTCCTTCGAGGAAAGCGGCAGCAACTGCTCCACCACCGACTCCTGCCTCATCGTGTTGATGAAGCGGGTGTAGCTCAGGTACACCGCGTTGACCTCGCCTTTTGCATAGGCATCCAGCAGCACCTTGACCGGACCGATCAGCTTGTCCAGGTGCGGCGTATCGCCCAGCCCGGTGACATGTGACACTACTTTGGCACCAACGCGGTTGAGAAAACCCAGGCCCTTGTTGCCAATGGCCACCGCCTCGATGGAGACGCCGGCACTCTGCAACTCGCGCAGCTTCCCGGTGACTGCGCGCAGCACGTTGGTGTTCATGCCGCCGCACAGCCCCTTGTCTGTGGTCACGACGATCACGCCCGCCGTCTTGGCGTCGTTGAGCTTCATGAACGGGTGCGTGTACTCGGGGTTTGCCTGGCCAAGATGAACCGCAATGTTGCGCACCTTCTCACTGTAAGGACGGGCTGCGCGCATCCGGTCTTGCGCCTTGCGCATCTTGGATGCAGCCACCATCTCCATGGCCTTGGTGATCTTCTTGGTGTTCTCCACCGATTTGATCTTGCCGCGAATTTCCTTGCCTGCTGCCATGGGACCTCCTCAGCGGCTTGATTAAGCGAAAGACTTCTTGAACGCAGCCACGGCAGCCGTCAAAGCCGCTTCTGCGTCCTTGTCCATCGCCTTGGCGGTTTCGAGCTTGTCAAGCAATGCAGCGTGGCTGGTCTTGAGGAACTGGTGCAGCCCATGCTCGAAAGCCAGCACGTTCTTGACGTCGATGTCGTCGAGGAAGCCCTTGTTCACTGCGAACAAGGTGGCTGCCATCAGCGAAATGGGCAGGGGGCTGTACTGGGCCTGCTTGAGCAATTCCGTCACGCGGGCACCGCGGTCGAGCTGCTTGCGGGTGGCGTCGTCCAGATCGGAAGCAAACTGCGCGAACGCAGCCAGCTCGCGGTACTGGGCCAGGTCGGTACGGATACCGCCGGACAGCCCCTTGATCAGCTTGGTCTGCGCAGCACCACCCACACGCGACACCGAGATACCGGCGTTGATGGCGGGGCGGATACCGGCGTTGAACAGGCTGGTTTCCAGGAAGATCTGGCCGTCGGTGATCGAGATCACGTTGGTGGGCACGAAGGCGGACACGTCGCCAGCCTGGGTTTCAATGATGGGCAATGCCGTCAGCGAGCCCGTCTTGCCCTTGACTTCGCCTTTGGTGAAGTCTTCAACGTATTTCTCGTTCACGCGCGCGGCGCGCTCGAGCAGACGGCTGTGGAGATAGAACACGTCGCCAGGATAGGCTTCGCGGCCTGGTGGACGACGCAGCAGCAAGGACACTTGGCGGTAGGCCACAGCCTGCTTGGACAGGTCGTCGTACACGATCAGCGAATCTTGACCGTGATCGCGGAAATACTCGCCCATGGTGCAGCCCGAATAGGCCGAAACGTATTGCATGGCTGCCGATTCGGAAGCCGATGCTGCCACCACAATGGTGTAGTCCATGGCGCCGGCTTGTTCCAGCGAGCGCACCACGTTCTTGATCGACGAGGCCTTCTGGCCGATCGCGACGTAGACGCACGTGACGCCCTGGCCCTTCTGGTTGATGATGGCGTCGATAGCAACAGCCGTCTTGCCGGTCTGGCGATCGCCAATGATCAGCTCGCGCTGGCCACGGCCGATAGGCACCATGGAGTCAATGGACTTCAACCCGGTCTGTAGCGGCTGGTCCACGGACTTGCGTGCGATCACACCGGGAGCGACCTTTTCAATCACGTCCGTCATCTTGGCGTTGATCGGACCCTTGCCGTCGATAGGCTGCCCCAGCGCGTTGACCACGCGGCCAATCAGCTCGGGGCCAACGGGCACTTCGAGAATGCGGCCCGTGCACTTGACGGTGTCGCCCTCGGAAATGTGCTCGTATTCGCCCAGAATCACGGAGCCGACCGAGTCGCGCTCGAGATTCAGCGCCAGACCGTAGGAAGGCGTGCCGTCTGCGGTGGCCGGGAATTCAAGCATTTCGCCCTGCATCACGTCCGAGAGTCCGTGGATGCGAACGATGCCGTCCGACACCGAAACGACGGTGCCCTGGTTGCGGATGTCGGAACCAACTTCCAAGCCTTCGATGCGGCTCTTGATCAGCTCAGAAATTTCTGCGGGATTGAGTTGCATGACTCTTTCCTTCTTTCTTTGGTTTGCCTAGGGCCCCGGCCGCGCTTCAGGCGGTGAGGACAGCTTTCATTTGTTCCAGGCGGGCTTTGACCGACGTGTCGAGCACCTCGTCACCCACCACCACGCGAATGCCGCCAATCAGCGATTCGTCCTGCTGAACCCGGAAGTTCAACTTGCGACCAAAGCGCTTCTCCAGCGAGGCACCAAGATCGGCCAGCGCCGATGCATCCATGGCGAATGCGCTGTAGACCACTGCATCGGACGATCCGCTCTGGCGATTGACCAGCGCGCGAAATTGGTTCGCGATTTCTGGCAAGGCCTCGATGCGGTCGTTGTCGATCACAGTGCGCAAAAAGTTCTGCGCCATTCCCGGCAACTCGGCACCGGCAACTCCCGCGATCACGGAAAAAACCTGCTCCGCGCTCACCTTGGGATTGCCTGCGAGCTGCTGAAGGGCGGGGCTGGCAGCGATAGCGCCCAGCTTGTCCACCCAGTCCAGCGCTTGCTGCGCACTGCTTGTACCCTGGTCGACGCAGGCTTTGAACAAGGCTTCCGCGTAGGGACGCGCAATGGTCGCGATTTCGGCCATGGTGGTGCGCTCCTTACAGCTCAGTCTTCAGGCGCGTGAGCAGATCCGCATGGACGCCGGCATCGACTTCCTTGCGCAAAATTTGCTCAGCACCTTTGACGGCAAGAACAGCCACCTGCTCACGCAGGACTTCGCGCGCCTGAACGGCTTGCTGTTCGGCTTCCGAACGAGCGGCAGCAACGATTTTGCTCGCTTCTTCGCCGGCCCGAACTTTGGCTTCTTCGATGATGGACTGGGCGCGGCGGTCCGCGTCGGCAAGACGTGTCGCCGTCTCGTTGCGCGCCTGCGACAACTCCTGCTCGACACGCTGGTTGGCAGCGCTCAGCTCGGATTTGGCACGGTCGGCAGCAGCGAGGCCATCGGCGATTTTCTGGGCTCGTTCATCCAGTGCCTTCGCGACCGGGGGCCACACGAATTTCATCGTGAACAGGACCAAGATCAAAAAGACAATGGCCTGAACGAACAGGGTCGCATTGATACTCACGGCAACACCTTTCTAAGTGGGCGTTGAAGGGAGCTTAGGCCAGGACGAAGGGGTTGGCGAAAGCGAACAGCAGGGCAATAGCCACGCCGATCAGGAACGCAGCGTCAATCAGACCAGCCAAAACGAACATTTTGGTTTGCAGTTCATTCATCAATTCAGGCTGGCGAGCCGAAGCTTCCAGGAACTTGCCGCCCATCAGGCCAATGCCGATGGAGGCGCCAATAGCGCCCAGACCCACGATAAGACCGCAACCCAGAGCGACGAGACCGAGAACGTTTTCCATGATGACTCCTGATTGAAAAAACTAAGTTGAGAAAGAAACGGAAATAGTCAGTGAGATTCATGCGCCTGGCCGAGATAAATCAGCGTCAGCATCATGAAAATAAAGGCTTGCAAGGTGATGATCAGGATGTGAAATATCGCCCAGATCGTGCCCGCAATGATGTGCCCCACAGGGAGCAACACGCCAGAAATCGACATGGCTGCTGCACCACCCATTACGGCAATCAGCATGAACACCAACTCGCCAGCGTACATGTTGCCAAACAGCCGCATACCGTGCGACACCGTCTTGGCGACGTATTCAATGATCTGCATGAACAGATTGATCACGCCCAGAATCAGGGCAAAGATCGGATTTTTGCTGGTGCCAAAAGGCGCCGTGACGAGTTCGTGCATCCAGCCGCCAAGACCTTTGATTTTGACGCTGTAAATCAGGCACAAAACCAGCACGGAGACCGAAAGACCCATCGTGGTCGAAAGGTCGGCAGTGGGAACGATGCGCAGATAGGCATGGTGCGGATCGTTGCCGGCCGCGCCCCAGATTTGCGCCCAGATGACGGGCAGCAAATCCACCGGCAAAAGGTCCATGGCATTCATCAGGAAGATCCAGACGAATACGGTGAGCGCCAGGGGAGCAATCAGTTTGCGGCTTTGGGCGTTGTGGATCGTGGCTTTGGCCTGGGTATCGACCATCTCGATCATTATTTCCACCGCCGCCTGCCAGCGACCCGGCACGCCAGACGTAGCCTTTCGCGCGGCCAACCAGAAGAAAAAGAGACCCAGACCACCCACCAGCAAGCCGACGATGACGGAGTCGTAATTCACGACCGACATGTCAATGACGGCTTTTTGTTTGATGTTTTGAAGATGCTGCAGGTGGTGAACGATGTATTCACTTGCAGTCGGAGCGTGCGCTTCTGCGGCCATCGGACAACTCTTCTCTCAATCAATCGGTTTTTCGGACACCGGGCCGCACCAAAAGCACGAACCAGTACGTTTTCATCGTCACCACCATCCCCACCAGCAAAGCCGGCCAGCTGGGCGACTGGAGCCAGCGCGTTGCCATCCACAGCATGGCAACGGTCAGCGCAATCTTCGCCATCTCCCACACGAACAACCCCGCCAATATCTCGCCGACACTCTGTCTTGCGCGCGCCATGCCGCGCGCAAATAGCGCGGCAGGAACGACAACACACAAGGCACCCCAGGCAGCAGACCCCGCTATAGCGCGGTCCTGGGTGATGAGCCAGGTCAACAGAGTGACCAGCGAGCCCACCAACAACTGCCCAAACACAAGGCGCCACACAGACAGTGCAGGATGGCGTTTGCGCCATTCGCGAGCCTGATCGGGCGTCAGCGGCTTGAACTCGGGTTCTTCGTCCTCAGCTTCGTGTCTGGGGGCGACTGGATTCACATGGGCCTCCCCGCATTGGCACGTCGAAAATTTCTCGAAAGCCTCCCATTATAAGTAAAAACCCGTGGCCAGTGCCAATTTTTGCACGTTGTGGGTTTTTGTCCGCAGCTCGGCGTGGTGGATCTGCCCCTTGGCATGGCAAGACAGCTGCCAAGCCATGCAACTGGACCGCCTCAATGCCCAACTGCACGACTGCATCGCCATTGAAACGTGAGTAAGCTACCCACATGGTGAAGCCCCCTATTCCGCCCCAGCCGGCCGACAAGGCCCTTACTTCCGACACGCGCACACACTCGTTGATCGAATTCCCGTCGCGCTTTCCGATCAAGGTGATGGGGCTGAACGAGGAGGGGTTGGTGCATGCGCTGACTGAGATTGCCCGCCGCCTGGACCCGGATTTTGACGCAACGGAAATCGAGTTGCGGCCGAGTCGAACGGGCAAGTACCTTGGGGTGACACTGACCGTCACGGCGACGAGCCAGGAACAGCTTGATGCGCTCTACCTGGCTTTCACCTCTCACGCGCTGGTCAAGGTGGTTCTCTGACAAGGCCGGAGCAGGTGTCGATCGAACTGCATCGCCTTGGCCGGGTGCCCTATGCACCCACATACGCCGCCATGCAGGAATTTACCGCGCTGCGCCGCCCAGACGATCACGATCAGCTCTGGATTTGTGAGCACCCACCGGTGTTCACCCAGGGCATCTCTGCCCGGCCGGAGCATTTGCTGGAGACCGGCGAGATCCCCATAACGGCCACCAACCGGGGCGGCAAGGTGACCTTTCATGGGCCGGGCCAGGTGGTCGCCTACCCGCTGATCGACTTGCGGCGTGCCGGCTACTACGTCAAGGAATATGTCTACCGCGTGGAAGAGGCGGTCATCCGCACACTGGCGCATTTCGGCATGACCGGCCACCGCGTGGCCGGTGCACCGGGCATCTATGTGCGGCTCGATGACCCGGCCAGCCATCAGGCGCTGGCTCAGCGGCCGCGCCACCGGGAGCCTGGCGAGCCCATTCCCGGACCCGATTTCACGGGCCTGGGCAAGATCTCGGCCCTGGGCATCAAGGTCACGCAGCATTGCAGTCTGCACGGAGTCGCCCTCAACGTGGCGATGGACCTGGAGCCCTTTGAACGCATCAACCCATGCGGCTACGTGGGTTTGCGCACGGTGGACCTTTCTACAATCGGGGTCCACACCACTTGGGATGAGGCTGCAGATGTGCTCAGCAAGCACCTGATCGCGCGGCTCACGCCCTGAATCCGAAGCCCCGCCATGAGCACCACCGACGTCGTCCGCGAAGCGCAATCCAGCGCCGAATACAACCCGCTTGCCAAGCAAAAAGCGGCCGCCAAGCTCTCGCGCATTCCAGTCAAGGTGGAACAAGGCCCGGTGCTGAAAAAGCCCGAATGGATTCGCGTCAAGGCGGGCTCGCCCAGCACACGCTTCTACGAGATCAAGAGCATCCTGCGCGAGCACAAGCTGCACACCGTGTGCGAAGAGGCCAGTTGCCCGAACATTGGCGAATGCTTTGGCAACGGCACCGCCACGTTCATGATCATGGGCGACAAGTGCACGCGCCGCTGCCCGTTCTGCGACGTGGGACATGGCCGGCCCGACGCGCTCGACAAGGACGAACCGCTGAACCTTGCTCGCACCATTGCCGCGCTGCGCTTGAAGTACGCGGTGATCACCAGCGTGGACCGGGACGACCTGCGCGACGGTGGCGCTGCACATTTTGTGGAGTGCATCCAGAACATTCGCTCACTCTCGCCCAGCACGCAGATCGAAATCCTCACCCCGGATTTTCGCGGGCGTGACGAACGTGCGCTGGACATTCTCAAGGCCGGATTGCCCGACGTGATGAACCACAACCTGGAAACCGCGCCGCGTTTGTACAAGGAAGCACGTCCGGGAAGCGACTACCAGTTCTCGCTGAACCTGCTCAAGAAGTTCAAGGCCCTGTATCCGGACGTGCCCACCAAGAGCGGCATCATGGTGGGTCTGGGCGAAACCGACGAGGAAATTCTGGAAGTGATGCGCGATCTGCGCACGCACGGCGTGAGCATGCTGACGGTGGGCCAGTACCTGGCGCCCAGCAGCAGCCACCTGCCCGTGCGCCGCTACGTTCACCCCGAGCAGTTCAAGCAGATTGAAGAAGCCGCCTACGCCATGGGTTTCTCGCACGCCGCCGTGGGCGCGATGGTGCGATCGAGCTACCACGCCGATCAGCAGGCGCACGCTGCAGGCGTGTAACGGCGAACGCCGCGCGCCGTGGCACCGCGCCGGCCTGGCAGGCAAGCGACGTAACCCACTCCGCCTGGGCCAAACCACTGGTCGCCATTGAAAATTCCTATAGTTTTAAGCCTCTAGCGCTTATTGGGAAACAATAGTTAGCTATTCTTTTTATAGCTTTTCATGGCCCACACAAGCGCGCCGAGTCTCCACTCTCCAGCACCTCGTGGGCCCACAGCGCCAGCTTGCGTGTGTCGGCACGCAGCACCTCTTGCTTGATGGCAAGGATTTGAGCCGGATGCATGGAGAAGCTGCGCAGTCCCAGCCCCAACAGCAGCTTGGTAAGCGTCAGGTCCCCCGCCATTTCGCCGCACACCGAGACGCTCTTGCCCTGCGCCCGACATTCGGCAATGACGCCCGCCACCAGCGCAAGCACCGCCGGGTGCATGGGGTCATACAGATCGGCGACGGCCTCGTCGGCGCGATCAATGGCCAGGGTGTACTGGATCAAGTCGTTGGTGCCGATGGACAAGAAATCGAAATGGCGCAAAAACATGCGCACGGTGAGCGCCGCAGCAGGCACCTCGATCATGGCGCCCAGGCGCACCGCGCCATACACCGCCCCGCGGTCATCCAACTCGGCCTGTGCGAGGCGCACATGGGCCAGCGTCTGACGAATTTCTTCGGCATTCACCAGCATGGGAAACATCATGTTCACGCGGCCATGCGCGGCGGCGCGCAACACCGCGCGAATCTGTGTGCGGAACATGGCCGGATCGGCCAGACTCCAGCGGATGGCGCGCAACCCCAGCGCAGGATTGAGTGAATCGTCCTTGCGTGCGCGGTCCAGCGGCTTGTCGGCGCCGATGTCGAGGGTACGAATGGTGACGGGCAAGCCCTGCATGGCATCCACCGCCTCGCGGTAGGCGAGGTATTGCTCTTCTTCGTCGGGCAGTTTGCCGCTGCGCCCCATGAACAGGAATTCGGTGCGAAACAGGCCCACGCCCACGGCACCGGCCGCAATGGCGGTGCCGCCATCTGCGGGCAGTTCGATGTTGGCGAGCAGCTCAACCTTCTGGCCATCGAGCGTCACGCACGGCGTGTGGCGCAAGCGGCCCAGGCGCTCGCGCTCAAGCTCGATCTGGCGCTGGCGAAAACCGTATTCGGCCAGGATGATGGGCGAGGGATCGACGATCATGACCCCGGCGTCGCCATCGATGATGACCCAGTCGTCCTGGCGCACCAGCTGGCTCGCCGCGCGCGCGCCCACCACGGCAGGTATGTCCATGCTGCGTGCGACGATGGCGGTGTGCGAGGTCTTGCCACCCACGTCGGTGACAAACCCGGCAAACACGCTTTTCTTGAACTGCAGCATGTCGGCGGGCGAGAGATCGTGCGCCACCAGCACCAGCGGAACGTGCAGGCTGTCGTCCAGCAACAGGTCTTGCTGGGTCTTGCGGCGCGGGCTGGCGACTGGGGGCGCCACCGGGTTGGGGGCGCCCTTCATGTAACGCAGGATGCGATCGACCACCTGCTCCAAATCGGCCTTGCGTTCGCGCAGGTACTCGTCCTCCATTTCGTCGAACTGCCGCGCGATCAGTTCGAGCTGCGTCGTCAGCGCCCACTCTGCGTTGTACAGGCGCTCGGTGATCCAGTGCTTGACGCCCGAGACCAGCATTTCGTCCTGCAGCAGCATGAGGTGCACGTCCAGCAACGCGGCCAGTTCGGGCGGAGCGTCGGGCGGCATTTCGGCCTGCAGACGGGTCAACTCCTGCATCACGGCGTTGCGCCCACTGCGCACGCGCTCAATTTCGTCGTCCACCTGCTGCGGCTCGACGAAGTAGTGCGCTACGTCCACGCGGCTGGAGCCCACCAGCACTGCGCGGCCAATGGCAATGCCTCGGGCGACGGCCAGGCCAGGGACGGAGAACGTCATCCCCGGCGCCTGCGCTCGCCTGCTTGCGATGGATGGCTTAGCGTCGTCATCACTGCCCCTCTCCGAATTTGTCTTCGATCAGTGCCAGCAAGGCGTCCATGGCCTCCTGCTCCTGTGCGCCGTCGGTTTCAATGTCGATGTCGGTGCCCATGCCGGCGGCCAGCATCATCACCCCCATGATGCTTTTGGCATTGATGCGCCGCTCGCCCCGGCTCATCCACACATCGCAGGGAAAGCTCGCTGCAACTTTGGTGAGCTTGGCGGAGGCGCGGGCGTGCAGGCCGAGCTTATTGCTGATGGTCTTGCGGGTCTTGATCATGGATAGGACGGACTTGATTTTGGGGCGCGCGCACGGCCACTTGCATAACCCCTTGCGTACCGCCGACGACGGCGCGCTGAACCAGCAGGTCCAGGGTCTCCGTGCGGTAGCTGACGGCGCGCAGGAGCATGGGGAGATTCACTCCGGTGACCAGCCGTGCGGCCGCGCGACCTTCCACCAGGCGCTGAGCCATGTTGCACGGCGTAGCGCCAAACAGATCGGTCAGCACCAGCACCGGGCGCTCTGCACAATCTTCCAGCAAGGCACGCGCTTTTTCAAGCGTTTGCTCCGGCGCCGCGTCGGCCCGCACATCGAGCGCGCGCACGTCGTCACCGCAATCGGAAAACACGTGCAGCGCACATTCGCGCAAGGCATGCGCAAGCGGTGCGTGGGCGATAAGAAAAATGAGCGTATTCATGCAAAAGGTAGCTGGGCGCGCAGCAGAAACATTATGGCCGCGCCGGCTTGCGCAGAAACCACAGCCAGGCGAGCAGGTTGCACAGCAGATACAGCCCCAGCGCGGCGCGGAAGGCCCCGAGCACATCC
>JBATPF010000301.1:0-2526 GCA_049291355.1 Giesbergeria sp. | reverse complement strand
GCCCCTTCTCTCGCAACGCTGCGCGTTGCGGGAAGGGGGACGACCCCAGCGCGGCGGGGCGGCCCTTGCGCGGCGTCCGCTGGCCTAGGCCGTGGTCGGCTTTGTCGTAGCGCTCGATTGTTACTTTTTTCATAGCTTCAAGCGCTTACGTAGCAGGCGCTAGAGCCACTTTTTGCCTAAATTTCAGCGCCATGCTTGAAACCCGAGACTTGACCATCTGCTTCGGCGGCCACGTCGCCGTCAATGCCGTGAGCTGCGCCTTCGCGCCCGGTACGCTGACCGCCATCGTCGGCCCGAACGGCGCCGGCAAGACGACCTATTTCAACTTGATCTCCGGTCAGCTCAAGGCGTCCAAGGGGCAGGTGTTGCTGGGCGGGCGCGAACTCTCGGGTTTGTCGGTGCCCGAGCGCGCGCGGGCCGGCCTGGGCCGGGCCTTCCAGTTGACCAACTTGTTCCCCCAGCTCACGGTGCAGGAAAACGTGCGCCTGGCGGTGCAGGCGACCCACCAGGGCAAGCACCGGCGCGGCCTGAACCTCTGGAGCATCTGGAGCGACCACACCGGCCTGATCGCGCGTGCCGACGCCATCCTCGCCAGTGTGGCGCTGCGTGAGCGGGCCGACACGCCGGTGGCCAGCTTGCCGCACGGCGACCAGCGCAAGCTTGAAGTCGCGCTGTTGATGGCGCTGGACCCGCAGGTCTACATGTTTGACGAACCCACGGCCGGCATGAGCCACGACGAGGCGCCGGTGATCCTGAACCTGATTCGCGAGCTGAAGAAAGACAAGACCAAGATCATCCTGCTGGTGGAGCACAAGATGGACGTGGTGCGCGAGCTGGCCGACCGCATCATCGTGCTCACCAACGGCACGCTGGTGGCCGATGGCTTGCCCGCCGAAGTGATTGCCTCGCCTGTGGTGCAAGAGGCCTATCTGGGTGTGGTGCAGACCGATGGGCAAGAGGTGGCCGCATGAGCGCTGCAATGACCGCCAGCTCTGCGCCGCTGCTCGAACTCTCGGGCGTGCACACGCACATTGCGGCGTACCACATCCTGCATGGCGTCCATCTCGTGGTGCCGCGCGGCGAAGTGACCATGCTGCTCGGGCGCAATGGCGCAGGCAAAACGACGACGCTGCGCACCATCATGGGCCTGTGGCGCGCGTCCCAGGGCACGGTGAAGTTTGCGGGGCAGGACATCACGCGCTTTGCCACGCCGCAGATCGCCGGGCTGGGCATCGCCTATGTGCCCGAAACCATGGGTATTTTTGGGGATCTGACGGTCAGGGAAAACATGGTGCTCGCGGCCCGCAGCGCACGCACCGCCGCGCAGATCGACGCCGAGCGCCTGGCCTGGATCTTTCAGCTGTTTCCCGCAGTCGAGAAGTTCTGGAACCACCCGGCCGGCAAGCTCTCGGGCGGGCAAAAGCAGATGCTGGCGGTGGCGCGCGCCATCGTCGAGCCGCGCGAGCTGCTCATCGTGGACGAGCCCAGCAAAGGTCTGGCGCCGGCCATCATCAACAACATGATTGACGCGTTTGACCAGCTCAAAAAGAGCGGCGTGACCATCCTGCTGGTCGAGCAGAACATCAACTTCGCCAAACGCCTGGGCGACAACGTCGCGGTCATGGACAACGGCGTCGTCGTGCACACCGGGCGCATGGCGGCGCTGGCGCAAGACGAGGCGCTGCAGCGCTCGCTGCTGGGGTTGGCATTATGAAATTTAAGTGTTTTAGGCCTCTAGCGCTTATGCAGTATGGGCTGACGGCTATGAAAATAATAGTAAATAGACTGCCGGCGCGAGGTGCTGCATGAACTGGCGTGAACTCGACTGGAAGCCGCTCGCCCTGGTGCCCGTGCTGGCGCTGGCGGTACTGCCGTTTATCGGCTCAGCGTCCACCTGGCTCACGCTCACCGTGGCAGGCCTGGCGATGGGCATGATCATTTTCATCATCGCGTCGGGCCTGACGCTGGTCTTCGGCCTGATGGACGTGCTCAACTTCGGCCATGGCGTGTTCATTGCGCTGGGTGCCTTTGTCGCCGTCAGCGTGCTGGGCAGCATGGGCGACTGGACCGGCTCGCAGGATCTGTGGCGCAACCTGGTGGCTGTGATCCCGGCCATGCTGATCGCCATGCTGGTAGCGGGCGCCGTGGGGCTGGCGTTCGAGCGCTTCATCGTGCGGCCGGTGTACGGCCAGCACTTGAAGCAGATTCTCATCACCATGGGCGGAATGATCATTGGTGAAGAAATCATCAAGATGATCTGGGGCCCGGCGCAAATCCCATTGCCACTGCCCGCCGGCATGCAGGGCTCGCTCTTCATTGGCGACGCTGCCATCGAAAAATACCGCCTCATTGCCGTGGTCGTGGGCCTGCTGGTGTTCGGCGTGCTGGCCTGGACCTTGGCGCGCACCAAGGTGGGCCTGCTGATCCGCGCCGGTGTGCAGGACCGCGAGATGGTCGAGTCGCTCGGCTACCGTATCCGGCGCTTGTTCATTGGCGTGTTTGTTGCCGGCAGCGCGCTTGCCGGCC
>JBATPF010000300.1:0-1967 GCA_049291355.1 Giesbergeria sp. | reverse complement strand
CGATGTGGCCGTGGCCATGAACACCGGCACGCAGGCCGCCAAAGAGGCCGGCAACATGGTGGACCTCGACAGCAACCCGACCAAGCTGATCGAAATTGTCGAGACCGGAAAGCAGATGTTGATGACGCGGGGCTCGCTCACCACCTTCAGCATTGCCAACGACCTGGCCAAATACTTTGCCATCGTGCCGGCGGCGTTCGTGGGCACCTACCCGCAGCTCTCGGCCTTGAACGTGATGCAACTGGCCACGCCCAACTCCGCGATTCTCTCGGCGGTGGTGTTCAACGCGCTGATCATCGTCTTCCTGATTCCGCTGGCCCTCAAAGGGGTGCGCTACCGCGCCGTGGGGGCCTCGTCGCTGCTGCGCCGCAACCTCGCCATCTACGGCCTGGGCGGTGTGGTCGTGCCGTTCGTGGGTATCAAGCTCATCGACCTGGCGCTGGCAGCGCTGGGCGTGGTCTGATTTTTGTTCCGGAGGTGTTATGACATCCTTGTTTCGTCCTGCCCTGGTGCTTTTTGTCGTGCTTTCCCTTGTGACCGGCCTGGCGTATCCGCTGGCTGTCACGGGTTTGGCGCAAGTGCTGTTCCCCGATCAGGCCAACGGCAGTCTGGTGAAGGCGAATGGCGTGGTGGTTGGCTCCTCACTGATCGGCCAGCCGTTCTCGCAGCCTGGCCATTTCTGGAGCCGGCCGTCGGCCACGGCGCCCGATGCGTACAACGCGGCAGCCTCGTCTGGCTCCAACCTGGGCCCCAGCAATCCGGCCTTGGCCGAGGCCGTCTCCGCGCGCATCGCAGCGCTGCGTGCGGCGGACCCAGGCAACACGGCCCCAGTGCCGGTGGACCTGGTGACCGCATCTGCCAGCGGGCTCGACCCGCATATCAGCCGCGCTGCGGCCGACTACCAGGTGAACCGAGTGGCACGTGCCCTCGGCTTGCCGGCAGAGCGGGTGCAGGCTTTGGTGGCAGAGCACACCGAAGGCACGCTGCTCGGCTTCTTGGGCGAGCCGCGTGTGAATGTGCTGCTGCTCAACATGGCGCTCGATGCCTTGCCACGTGCCTGAAGCCGCGCTGGCCGTGGTTTCCGTGCGTGTAACGCCACCTGCTCTACAGTAGTTGCCGATGAGCGACGCCCGCCCCGATCCCGACCGACTGCTTGAGCAAGTGCAGCGCGACGAGGTGCGGGCGCGGCGTGGGCGGCTCAAGATTTTCTTCGGTGCCAATGCCGGTGTGGGCAAGACCTACGCCATGCTGTCTGCAGCCCAAGCCGCACAGGCGCATGGAACGCCCTTGCTGATAGGCGTGGTTGAAACCCATGGCCGCGGCGACACCGAAGCCATGGCCACGGGCCTTGTGCGGCTTGCGCCAAGCCAAGTCGCGGACAATGGGCGTACGCTGCCTGAATTCGATCTGGAAGGGGCCCTGCAGTTTGGCGTTGTGCACAGCGGCGAGCCCCGCGCCCTCGTTCTGCTGGACGAGCTGGCCCACAGCAACGCCGCCGGTTCGCGCCACCCCAAGCGCTGGCAGGACGCAGAGGAATTGCTGGCCGCCGGTGTCGATGTCTGGACGACCATGAACGTCCAGCACCTTGAGAGCCTCAACGACGTGGTGAGCGGCATCACCGGTATCCGCGTCTGGGAAACCGTGCCCGACCGCGTTTTCGACGAAGCCGACGAGGTGGTGGTGGTCGACTTGCCGCCCGACGAACTGCTGGGGCGCCTCAAGGCCGGCAAGGTCTATGTGCCGCAGCAGGCCGAACGCGCCGCCGCCAATTTTTTTCGCAAAGGAAACCTGTTGGCCTTGCGCGAGCTGGCGCTGCGCCGCACGGCCGACCGGGTCGATGGAGAGGTGCGTGCCTACCGGCGTTCGGTGTCCGTGCAGCCGGTGTGGGCCAACCGGGAGGCGCTGCTGGCGTGCGTGGGCCCGAGCGCTGCCGCTGAGAAAGTGGTGCGCAGCTGTGCCCGCATGGC
>JBATPF010000299.1:0-4634 GCA_049291355.1 Giesbergeria sp. | reverse complement strand
GCCGTGCGCGCCCATTTCGGCGCGGCCAGCGAGCCGCTGGCCCAATGGCTGCTGGAACTGGAAGCCTTGCGCTACGCTGCGCACAATGACAAACCCGCGCCGAGCCTGAAACAGTTGCGCCGCCGCTTTGCTACCCTGGCCCTGCCAACGCCCTCTGCCTGAACTGCATGCCCCATTTTCTGAGATTTGCTCTTATTTTTGTAGCTTGTTGCGCCGTATCCATAAGCGCTACGGCCAAAAAATTATCCAAAAAACGGACCCTACCCGCCGTCGAATCCAGCGCCCCGGCCGAGAGCCAGCTGTACGCCAGCCGACCCGATGCCATGCTGTTTGCTGGCGATCTGGCCGAGCGACGCGACCTCGATCCGGCCTGGGTGCGCGCCGTGATCGGCCGCGCACGCTTTCTTCCCCAGGTGCCGCGCCTGATGTTGCCGGCGCCGCGCGGC
The DNA here is from genome assembly GCA_049291355.1 of Giesbergeria sp. GTDB lineage: Bacteria > Pseudomonadota > Gammaproteobacteria > Burkholderiales > Burkholderiaceae_C > Simplicispira. The sequence continues at coordinate 4,188 of JBATPF010000299.1, read as the reverse complement.
ACGGCCAAGAACTGGCGCGCCTACCGAGGGCGCTTTGTCGAACCGGTGCGCATTCGGGCCGGAGTACGGTTCTGGAACGACAACGCCGCTGCGCTGGCGCGGGCCGAGCAGGAGTACGGCGTGCCGCAGGAAATCATCGTCGGCATCCTGGGCGTGGAGACGCTTTACGGCCAGCACATGGGGAACATCCGCGTACTGGACGCACTGAGCACGCTGGCCTTTGATTTCCCCACTGCCCATCCGCGTGCTGCCGAACGCCAGGCTTACTTTCGCGGCGAACTGGAGCAGTTTTTGAGCCTGACGCACCGCAGCAGCACCGACCCCTTCGAGCCGCGCGGCAGCTACGCCGGCGCCATGGGCCTGGGGCAATTCATGCCATCGAGCTGGGCGCGCTGGGCGGTGGACTTTGACCGCGACGGCCACATTGACCTGTTTGGCAGCGCAGAAGACGCGATTGGCTCCGTGGCCAGCTACTTCATCGGACACGGCTGGCAACCGGGACTGACCACCCATTTTCCGGTGCGCTTTGACGCCACGCGGCTGGACCTCGACGCCCTGCTCGCCCCGGACATCCTGCCCAGCTTCAGCGTTTCGTCCATGGCGGCCAAGGGGGCGCTGGTGGAAGGCGCAGGCGCAGCCTATGGCGGCAAACTGGCGCTGATCGAACTGGAAAACGGCGGCGATGCGCCCACCTTTTTGGCCGGCACCGACAATTTTTATGCCGTCACGCGCTACAACTGGTCGAGCTACTACGCCATGGCCGTCATTGAGCTGGGGCAGGCAGTGGCTGCAGCGCGTGGTGGCGAGAGCCTTCGCGGCCAATAATCCCGCACAGAGAAAACCACCAGCCACCAGGAGAACTTCATGCCGATCAAGCAACTTTCCGGGCTGGACGCGAGCTTTCTGTTTCTGGAAACACCCGAAATGCCCATGCACGTGGGCGCCATGCACCTGCTCGAACTGCCCAAGGGCTTTCGTGGCCGGTATGTGAACGCGCTGCGTCGCCTCTACGCGGCGCGCATGCCGGCCACACCGGCACTGCGCCGGCGGCTGTGGTGGATGCCGCTCAACCTGGCCAACCCGGCTTGGGTCGATGCTGAGCCGGATCTGAGCTACCACATCGTCGAGCACCAGTTGCCCAGCCCCAAAAAGGGCAGCCCTCCCCCAGACGCCCGCACGCTGCTGGAAGAAGCCGTCTCCCAACTGCATCCGCACCTGCTGGACCGCAGCAAACCGCTGTGGCGCATGCACGTCATCGAAGGTCTGCCCCGCAGCGCGAGGGGTTGCAAACAGGTGGGCGTGCTCTCCCAGGTGCACCACGCGGCAGTCGATGGCCAGGCGGCCGTGGCGCTGGGCAATGTGCTGTTCGACACCACGCCAGAACCGCGCGAGATCGAAATTCGCCCGTCCAAACGCAGCAAAACCTTCCGCATCGGCATGGTCGAGATGCTGCGCGGGGCTCTGGGCAACGAGGCCAGCCAGGTGGTGCGCCTGGTGCGCGAACTGCCGGCCGCCCTCGGCACGGTCGCTGGCACCGCCAGAGGCGCGCTCAGCCCCAGGAAACTGCTGGGCAAAGGCTCGGGCAATGTCACGCTGGCGCCCGCCACGCCAATGAACGTGTCGGTAGCCCCCGCGCGGGCCTTTGCCTCGGCCAGCGTGCCGCTGTCGGACCTGAAGGCATTGGCCCGCGTGCACGGCGCGACGCTCAATGATCTGGTGCTGATGCTGTGCGCCGGCGCGCTGCGCAGCTACCTGCTGCAACACCAGCAGCTGCCGCGCAAGAGCCTGGTGGCGGCGGTTCCGATTTCGCTGCGCCCGGCGGGCGATACGCGCTCCGACAACCAGGCCTCGATGAGCCTGATCAGCCTGGGCACCCACCTGGCCGACCCGGGCAAGCGTTTGGCACATATCTGCACTGCCAGCAGCGCCATGAAAACCACCATGGGCCGCATGAAAAGCATCCTGCCCACCGATTTCCCCTCGATCGGCATTCCCTGGCTGATGGAAGCGGCCGCCTCGCTCTACGGCAAGGCCCGGGTGGCCGACCGCTTGCCGCAGGTGGCCAACGTAGTGATCTCCAACGTGCCCGGCCCGCAGGTTCCGATCTACCTGGCCGGCGCGCGGGTGCTGGCCAACTGCCCGACCAGCATCGTTGTGCACGGTCTGGCCTTGAACATCACGGTGCAGAGCTTCGACGCACACATGGATTTCGGCCTGATGGCCGACGCAGCGGCCCTGCCCGACGTCAAAGCTATGGCCCTGGCGCTGGATGCCGCTTGGGAGGAGCTGCGGGTACTGCCAGTGCCTGTTCTGAAAGCCCTGCCCACTGCGAGCGCTTCGCCTTCACCGCGCAAAGCCAAGCTCGCCCTACAAGCCCCAGCAGCGCGCAAAGTGTCGCGTGCGCGACGCAACTCGGGGGTCAAGGCGGATGGCAGCGCTGTGCGCAGTCGTTAGGATGTTTGCATGGTGTCCAAGCTCTACGCCCGCATTCGGCCCCGCCGCTCTCACCCGATTCGCCCGGAAGCCGGCGACGACCCCGTCAGTGCACTGGCACTGACAGCGCCTGGCCTATGGCTGCTGATGATGGAAGCTCGGGCGCCGTGGGAAGCCATCACCCTGGCTGCGGTGTCCCCCTGGCTGTCCAAAATGCCCTCGGGTGACGGTCACCCGGTATTGGTGCTGCCCGGCCTGGGTGCCTCGGACATCAGCACCCTGGCGCTGCGCCGCTTTCTCAAACACCAGGGCTACAGTGCCCACCCCTGGAAACAGGGTTTGAACCTGGGTCCGCGAGAAGGTGTGGTTGAAGGCTGCCGCGAGCGCCTGCAGGCGCTTAGCGCGGAGCACGGCGGCGCCCCGGTCAGCATCGTGGGCTGGAGCCTAGGCGGCATTTACGCCCGCGAACTGGCCAAGGAAATGCCCGAGCAGGTGCGCTGCGTCATCACCCTGGGCACGCCTTTTACCGGCCACCCCCAGGCCACAAATGCCTGGCGTTTTTACCGCATGGTCAGTCGCCAGCAGGCCCCGGACGACGAGTTGCTGGCTGAGGTGCGCAAACCCCCGCCGGTTCCCACCACGTCGATCTACAGCAAGACCGACGGCATCGTCGCCTGGCCCTGCAGCATCAACCCGGCCCGCCACGCCCACACCGAGAACATCGAGGTGCACGCCAGCCACATCGGCATGGGCATGAACCCGCTGGCCATGTACGCCATCGCCGACCGCCTGCGCCAAGACCCGGCGCACTGGAAGCGCTTTGACGTGCAGGGCGCGCGCCGCTGGTTCTTCAAGGTGGCGCACCAGCCTGAAGCGGTGACCCAGTGGTATTAGCGACTCCCCCCTGCGTCGCTTCGCTCCTTCCCCCCTCTCTCGCCTCGCTGCGCGATGCGGGAGGGGGGACGCCGCCGGTGGACTGGCAAAGCCAGATCCACGGCGTCCGCTGGCATGGGGGCGCGCCGGTTTCATGGGATGGCGCACAACACAACGTCGACCTATCTGCGGCACGCTGAAGCCTGTGCAAATTCAAGCCAACGGCCTGCGTATCGAGGTGGATGACCAGGGACCGACTGACGGACCGGTGGTGCTGCTGATCATGGGGCTGGGCATGCAGCTCATCGCCTGGCCACAGGCCTTGGTGCAGGCCTTGATCGAGCGCGGGTTTCGCGTCGTGCGGTTTGACAACCGCGACATCGGGTTGAGCCAGGGTTTCGACGCTGCGGGCGTGCCCAATATCGCGGTGGCCGGTCTGCGCCATTGGCTGCACTTGCCGGTGCGGTCTCCGTACAGCCTTGCCGACATGGCGCGCGATGCCTTGGGCTTGCTCGATGCCCTGGGTATTGGGCGTGCCCATGTGTGCGGCGCGTCCATGGGCGGGATGATTGCGCAGCACCTGGCCGCCAGCGCGCCCGAGCGCGTCGCCAGCCTGACGCTGATGATGACGAGCAGCGGTGCACGCTCCTTGCCCAAGCCGTCTTGGGCCGTGCAGCGCAAACTCCTGGCGCGCCCACAAGGCCCGGGACGCGAGGCCGCGGTGGACTGGATCGTCAATGTGCTGCGCACCATTGGCAGCCCCGGCTACCCGGCAGACCCCACTGCGCTGCGAGCGCTGGCGCTGGAATCGGTGCAGCGCGCCTGGCACCCTGCCGGTTCGGCTCGCCAACTGCTGGCCATCGTGGCCGACGGCGACCGCAC
>JBATPF010000298.1:0-3331 GCA_049291355.1 Giesbergeria sp. | reverse complement strand
CAGCACTGCGGGCTGTTTGGGCGCCATGCTGGCACCGCGCCTGGCTACGACGCTTATTCCAAGGCCATGCGGGAGAGTCAGTGGGTGTGGGACGAGAAGTCGCTCAACGTCTTCTTGAAAGACCCCATGAAGGCGTTGCCTGGAACCACCATGGGCTATGCCGGTGTGAAGGACGCCGCCGAGCGGTCGGACCTGATCGCCTGGCTGAAGGATGCCACGCAGCCCGGCGCGGCGTGCAAGCCTGTTCCTTAGTGCTGCCGGAAGCGCAAGGCTTGATCCGGCATGCAGCCGCGCCGCTGTGATGCTGGAATCCATAAACAATGAGGAGAAGAGACATGAAACATGCAGGTGGTTGGGCACGCCGCTCGTCGGTGTGGCGTCTTGCAGGAGCTATCAGTGTGATCGCAGCGGCTGTCGTCGCCTGCGGTGGTGGGGCTGCGGTCGATGGCCCGGATGCGGCCCAGGCGGCGTTGGCTGCGCAAGGGCGGGACATCTTCCGCTACGACACGTTCGGCGATGAGGCCCAATGGACCGACGCTCTCGGGCTGCACGAGGTCATTGCGGCGGCAGTCGATCCCGTCACCGCCTTGTCCGTCGGACTCAAGGTGGATGCCGAGGCGCTGCCCGCTGCCGTGGTGGCAGGCATCCAGGAAGGCAGCGTGGACCTGAAGGATCCAGCCACCACGGTGGCGCTGCTCAAGCTCAATGCAGTGGTCGGCGTCCGAGGGACCGTGGAGACGGTCAACGGGGTGGACAAGCTCGTTCGTGTCGGCATCACCTGCGCCCTGTGCCACTCGACGGTGGACAACTCCTTCGCCAAGGGCATTGGCAAGCGCCTGGACGGCTGGCCCAACCGCGATCTCAATCCGGGGGCGATCATCGCCTTGTCTCCGGCCGTGGATGCGGTAACGAAGGCAGCACTCAATAGCTGGGGACCAGGCAAGTTTGACCCGCGCCACAACATCGATGGCCTGAGCAAGCCGGTCGTCATTCCGCCCGCCTATGGCTTGGCGGGTATCCACCGGATCACGTTCACCGGCGATGGCGAGGACATCGCCTACTGGAACCGCTACGTGGCCGTGGCCGAAATGGGCGGGCTCGGCACGGTCTCGGAGCCGCGCCTGAACCTGAGCGTCACCCATGGCAGCGAGGACCTGGTGAGCTCCAAACTGCCGGCGCTGCAGGCCTACCAGCTCACGCTCCAGGCGCCGCCGGCACCCGTGGGAAGTTTTGACCCCGCCGCCGCAACGCGGGGCCGGGCCGTCTTCGAGGGGGCCGGAAAATGCGTGACCTGCCACAGCGGCAGCACTTTTACGGACGCAAACACCCGGCTGCATCCGCCGGCCGACTCCATGGCGGAACCCGAGAGTCCCAGCTATGCCTCTCGTTCCGCCACGCGCCAGTACCGCACCGCGCCCTTGAAGGGCGTTTGGCAGCACGCACCCTATTTCCACGACGGCTCGGCCGCCACGCTGGACGAGGTGGCGCAGACCTACAACGCCCGGCTGGGTTTGGGGCTGAGCGCGCAGGACGTGTCGGACTTGGCCCAATATTTGAAATCGCTGTGAAAGCGTGGAGAACCATCGAATGAATGCACCGGAAAAAAATATGCTCCTGCCCGACGTTCAGAGCAGTGCGGACGTCCGAGGCATCGAGATTGGCGCTGTGGGCATCCAGGGCCTGCGCTATCCCATCAAGGTGCGCAGTGGCGGCCAGGTCGCCGCAACCGTTGCGCAGTGGGCCATGACGGTGACCGTGCCGGCTGCGGTCAAGGGTACGCACATGTCGCGGTTTGTTGAATTGCTGCAGGCGCAGTCGGATGCGCTGGATGCGGCGGGTTTCCGTGCCTTGCTTCGGGACATGCTGGGCCGGCTGAATGCGCAGGCTGGCACCATCGAAATGCGCTTTCCATGGTTTGTGGAAAAAACAGCGCCGGTCTCGGGCGTGCGCAGTCTGCTCGACCACGATGTCCAGTGGCGCGCGAGCGTCTCCGCACAGGGACAGCAGTCCCTGTGGCTGAAGGTGGTGGTTCCCGTGACGAGCCTGTGCCCTTGCTCCCGGGAAATATCGGTCTATGGGGCGCACAACCAACGCTCGCATATCGCCATCGAGGTCGAGGTCCTGGAGCCGATCGAGGTGGAGGATCTGATAGCCATTGCAGAACGCAGTAGTTCCTGCGAGGTGTATGGGCTGCTCAAGCGTGCAGATGAAAAATACGTCACCGAGCGTGCCTATGAGAACCCGAAATTCGTGGAAGACATGGTGCGCGACGTGGCGGCGGCGCTCAACCAGGAGCGGCGCGTGGGCGCCTATGCGGTGGAAGTGGAGAATTTTGAGTCGATCCACAACCACAGCGCCTTTGCACGCATCGCACGTCCTGCGAGGGGCCCGGTGGAAATGCAGGCCTCACATGTGGCCGGCGGATGAGCGTGCGCAGTGCCTGCAAGGTTCAGTCGGTGCCTGACGCGAGCTGCAGGAATCGTGCAATGGTCTCCAGGTGCGCGGGGAAATCACTCAACGCATGGTCGCCGCCTTCGAGCAGCGTGAGCTGGGCCTGGGGATAGCGCGCCACCATCTCGCGCCAGTCCAGCACTTCGTCGCCTTTGGCAATGATGGCCAGCTGACGCGCTGCGGGCGGCTGGTTTCGCACGTCAAGCGCACGCAACTCATCGACGAACTCCGGCGCGAAGTAGAAATGCTCTGCCGGGTCGTGCCAACTGGTTTGGTCGCCAATGTGGTGTGCCAGGTCGCGCGCCGGGTCCACGGCCGGGTTGAGCAGCACGCTGGGGCAACGGGCCTGCTGCGCCATCCAGGTGGCGTAGTAACCGCCCAGCGAAGAGCCTATGACGGCCATGTTGGGGTTGGGCCAGACGGCAATGCCTTGGCGCAGCATGTCCATCGCTGCGCGGGGCGAGGGTGGCAGTTGCGGACACCAAAGCTGCACGTCGGGGTGCTTTTGTGCCACATACGTGGCCACGAGGCGCGCCTTGGCCGATTGGGGCGATGAGCGAAAGCCGTGCAGGTACAGCAGGTGCGTGGTGGGGGAGGGTGGTTGCGGTGGCGCCATCAAGGGATTGTCCGCGAGCCGGATGCGACCGGGCGGGCCGCGATAATCACGTCCCATGGAAACCACGATCAACCAACCGACGCTGCTGGCTCGCGTCCTGCCACTGTTTCGTGGCTTTGACGGCTGGCTGCTGCTGCTGGTGCTGGTTCTGGCAAGTGCAGGCCTGCTGGCTATGTATTCCTCGGGGTACGACCACGGCACCCGCTTTGCCGACCATGGGCGCAACATGCTGATTGCTCTGGCGCTGCTGTTTGTCGTGGCGCA
>JBATPF010000297.1:0-4419 GCA_049291355.1 Giesbergeria sp. | reverse complement strand
GGTCGCGGTTTCCCAGAGCACGCACTCGTTCACGTTCCAGGTGAAGAAGAACTTGACACCTGCACGAAGTGCTTTCTGTTGAGCGTCTTTGACCACCTCAGCCCTATACGGGCTTCCACCGTCAGGTGCATCTGGCAGTTTTACTTCGCCGGTGAGGAGCGCTTCGCCGTTTCTGTCGATAAGTGTCAGGTCGCGCCTTTTATGCGAGCCTTTGCCAACATCCTCGACCCTCGCGCCTGCAAACGGTAGAGTGGAGTTGAGCTTGACGATCTGGTCAATCCAACTCTTGACCTCTCCGGTGAATCCCCATTCGTTCATGCTCGACAGACTGCTAAAAGTGTAGAAGGGGATGGTATCTTCAATAAGGCGTCCTAGCCGTCTATTCCGTCGTCGCGCCCATGACGCTTTGGGATGATGAACCCATCTGCGATGGTGGCCTGCGGGTCGCAACTTCCCCTCACACCACCCGATTCCACTCCAGCGCGCGGCTGCGCCAATGCGCATCAATCGTCTGCGTGAAGTCCGCCCGCACCAATTTAGCGCGGTTCTCCAGCCAGTCGGCGTTCTCGCGGCGCACCACGATGCCCTCCAGGTGGCCTTGGCGAAACTGGCTGTCGTGGGCGTGGACCCAGTCGCGCAACTGCTCCAGCGTGACCTCGCCCTCGTACAGGCGCGGCACGGGGGTGAAGCCGATCTCGGCAGCCCAGGCGTTGCGGCGCGGGGTGCTCCAGAAGCGCTGCTCGCGGCGGTCGTAGACGTCGAACAGCATCCACCAGTCGGGCAGGGTGGCGTAGTCGAGCGAGTGGCGCGCGGCGCACCATTCGCCAAAGGCCACCAAGTGCGGCCCCAGGGCGTCAAACAGTTTGTCTTCGTGCGCGGCCAGCCAAGGGCCGAGGCGGGCGAACTGGCCGTGGAAGGGCTGGGGCAGGTACTGGCCGCGGTTTTGCGCGCGCAGCACGCCGTCGGGCGAGACCGAGAATCCCAAGTTGGCGCCGTCGAGCTTTTCCTCCAGCACCACGGGGCCCGAGAGGATGTCATCGGCCTCGGCGCTGGAGAGCACCTTGTCGTCGCGCGGCTCGCCGGCGGCCAGCCAGGCAATGTGAGGGGTGTGGGGGAAGCGGAAAAAGTCGGGCATAGGTGCCTATTTTGCCCGCCGGATGCGCGGGTGTTTTACGTGCCAGCGCGCCTGCAACCAGTCGGGCAGCAGGTTTTCCACCTCCAGCCCCACGGCGTTCAGGGCCTGCTGGCAGTCGATCCAGTCGGTGTCGGCGGCGTTGGTGATCTGGCAGGCGTGGCCTGCGTCCAGCGCAGCCAGGGCGGCGGCCACCATTTTGCGGTCGGCCAGGTCGGTTACCGCCTCGGCCAGCTCCGGCGGCAGTACGGCGTTGCCATCCTTGTCGAGCAGCACGTCGACCCACACCACCTCGCCGCGGTCCATCTTGTGCATCATCGCCAGCCAACCGTAGTCCTGGTCGGTGAGCTTGTGCTGGTATTCGCCGCAGACATGCCAGTCCACATCGAGCACAGCGTGGCGCGTAGGGTCGGCTTCAAAGGCTTCGAGCCAGTCGAACACCTGTTGGCGCAGCGCCGCTTCTTCCACCGGGGTGGCGTCGGCGCGAAAGCGCGAGCCGTCGTCCGCCGCGCTTGCGACGATCAGCACGTTGGTGTCCACCAGGCGTGAAGGCGTCTTGCCCTCAGCCACCGGCCGCTTCCCGCAATCGCTGCGCGCGTGCCCGCGCCTGTTCGCGCGCCTCGCCCATGGCATCGCCAAAAAAGCGCGGCGGCCAGTTGCGCACGGCGCCGAACGCGTCCACCTCCAGCGGCACCAATACGGCATCGGCGCCGCGCCGCTCGACAAACAGCATCTGGCATTGCTGGGTGCTGGTTTTGCGCTGCGCCATCAGCGTCTGCATGCGGCGAAACAGGTGCTCGGAATGCGTCTCGACGATGAACTGCACCTGGCGCTGCTGACTGACCTGCGAGAACATTTCCGCGAGCACAGCCTGGGCCAGAGGGTGCAGGTGGATTTCAGGCTCTTCCACCAGCACCGTGCTGCCGGCGGGCGCCCAGAAGGCCATGGCCAGCACGGGCAGCACCTGGGCAACGCCCACGCCCACATCGCGCAGGTTGGCAACGACGCCGTCTTTGTGCACCACCACCTCGTAGCGGCTGGAGCGCCCCACCTGCCGCACGCCAATCTGGTCGGCCATGCCCATGCGCTGCAGCCAGTGCGACACGCTGGCCACGGTGGCGCCCTGGGTGTCGGACTTGAGCAGCGCATTGGCCAGCAGCGCCTCCATCACTTGGTTGCCGTCGCTCCCCAGTTCACCCGGGGCCGACTTGCTCCACACCTGATCGCGCGCCGGCTGGCGGCGCAGCGGGCCCAGGTACACGATGGCTTCCAGCTCACGGCGCAGCGCCAGGCTCAAGTCTTGCAAGTGCGCGCCGTCGGCGCCCAGCAGCGCCAGCGCTTCGGCAGAGAAGGCGATGGAGCGCTCGGGCGCGTACTGCGGCCCCTTGCCGCGCGGCTGCACTTCGTCGTCCACCCACACCGAGTACGCGCCGCGCTCGCGCCGCACCACGCGAAAGCGCCGCGCCACGGTGGAAAGGCTCAGCTCCTGCACCACCACGGCGCCGCTCGCCGTCTGCCCGTAGCTGCAGGCAAAGCGCGCATGGCGCACGCGCTCGCCTTCAGGGCGCTCGAATTCCAGTGCGATCGAGAACTGGCGGGGCGCAGCAACGCCGTGCGACAGCACGGCATCGAAACCACCGAAGTGGAAAAAATCGTTGGCCTCATCGCCCCCCAGGTTCAGGTGCACCGTGCGGTCGGGCGCGGCGGCCGTTTGCTTGAGCAGCAGCAGGCTTTGCAACAGCGTCGATTTGCCCGAAGAGTTGGTGCCCAGCAGCATGGTCACCGGGGCCAGCCGCACGGGCCCACTGTCGCGCCAGGCTTTGAGGTTTTGCAGGTGGAGGAGCTTGATCATGGCAAGAGCATCTTAGGCTGCGCCCAAATTTTGATAAAAAATGGCCTCTAGCGCTTATCCAACAAGCGCTAGCAGCTCTCAAATCAATAGCTAAACCCTTGAGCCCCAGGCGCCGCGCCACCTTGTGCAGTCCGCACGCCGCTGGAACATCCCGGCAAACGTGCTGCGCGATGAACAAGGCTTCCCTGAAGACGCCAACAATGTCCTGCGCATGGTGCACGAGCGTATGCAGCTCGAGAACCACGACTTTTATCCGCGCATTGAAGCGCTGTGATGCGCTGTGACGCGCTGTGACGCGCTGTGACGCGCAGGCTACATCCGCACCAGCATCTGCTGCACCAAGGGATGCATCACCCTGCGTTCCGTACTGATGGCGTAATAGTGCTGCTGCACCCCGTCGCACGCGCCGATGAGCTTTACGTGGCTGCGCTGCAGCAGCTCGTCCTGCGCCGCCAGCGCAGCAGGAAAGACGCCCAGGTCCGTGCTGCCGAACGTCTCCAGCAAGGCGCTGTCTTCAATCTCGCCCGCCACCCGAGGGCGCAAGCCGTGCTGGCTCAGCCAACGGTCGAGCAGGCCGCGCACGACGGAATGCGTGGTGGGCAAGAGCAGCGGCACGTGCTGCAGCGACGCCGGGAAGCCTTTGTGCGCCACCTTCCACCAGTGGGCAGAGCCGTACCAGCCGATATCCGAGCTGCCCAGCGAGTGGCTATGCACTTTCAGCTGGGTGTTGGACGGGGCGGCGTGGTCGGTCAGCACCACGTCGAGCTTGTGCAGCACGAGGTCGGCGAGCAAGTCGGCCATTTCGCCGTCGTCGCACACCAGGCGCAGGTTGGGCACGGCCAACACCGGCTGCAGCAGGCGCCGCACCGCCAGCTTGGGCAAACCGTCGGCAATGCCCACGGCCAGCCGCACCGAGGGCGCCTGGGCGGTAGCCAGCAGCTGCTCGGGCAATGCCTGTGACAGCTGGAAAATTTGTTCGGCCTGCTGCAGCGCCACCTCGCCAGCTTCAGTCAGCGCCAACCCGCGGCCGGCGGGTTTGAGCAGTTGGCAGCCCAGGTCGCGTTCGAGTTCGCGCACTTGGGCGCTCACGGTTTGGACGGCCATATCCAGCCGCTCAGCAGCACGCGACATGCTGCCTTCCTTGGCCACCACCCAGAAGTAATACAGATGGCGGTGGTTGAAGGCAAGGGTCATTCTCAGATTTTAAAGGAATTAGATTCAGCTATTTTCTTCTTTTTCCGATGTCTTGGAGGCTTTACGGTACGGCCTTACACGCAAAGGCCCGTTCGGCTTTTCACAATTCGGGACATCTCCATGCGCACACACGCCTCCATTCGTTCCACGGCAGCTGCCGTGATTGCCCTGACCATCGCCTCGCTGATGGTTCCTACTGTGGCTCACGCCAAGCGCTTGGGAGGCGGCGCACGGTCCGCAC
>JBATPF010000296.1:0-2542 GCA_049291355.1 Giesbergeria sp. | reverse complement strand
AAGTTACGCGAAGCGGCCAACGACCACATGGCGATGTTGGAGCAAAACCCCGAGCGCGTCATGAGCTACTTCCAGGACCGCCACGTCCGCTATGCGGCTTAAGACTTCTCAGGGCCGGATCAATAGTTATAGCTGCTAGCGTCCGTGGATAGTGCGCTAGAGCGCTAAAGCGCTAAAAAACTCGAAATTTCACGTATACCGCTTGGCTCGCAAGTTGTCCTTCATCTGCTGCAGCACAGGTTGGAGCGAGCTCCCAATGCGCAGCGCCACGCTGGTGGCCAGCACGTCGATGATGAGCAAATGCAGCAGGCGCGAGACCATGGGGCTGTAGCGGTCGTAGCCCTCGGGGTGGTCGGCGGCCAGGTGGATCTGGCAGGAACCCGCCAGGGGTGAGCCGCTGGAGGTGATGGCAATGGTGGTGGCGCCATTGCGCCGGGCGATGTCGGCCGCGTCCATCAGGTCGCGCGTGCGGCCGGAGTTCGAGATGGTCACCAGGCAATCGCCTTTGCCCAGCAGCGTCGCGCTCATGACCTGAATATGCCCGTCGCTGGTGGCCAGCGAAGTCACGCCCAGGCGGAAGAACTTGTGCTGCGCATCCTGCGCAACGATGCCGGAATTGCCGGCGCCGTGAAACTCGATGCGCCCGCGCTGGCGCCAGGTCTCGGCCAGTGCCGCAGCGGCGTGGTCCAGCGCGCTGGTGCTGGCGGCGTTGCGGTACTGCAGGAAGGCGGCTACGGCGTTGTCCACCACCTTCACCAGCACGTCGCCCGTCTTGTCGTCCAGGTCGACGCTGCGGTGGATGAAGGGCACGCCCTCGCTCACGCTGCCGGCGAGCTTGAGTTTGAAGTCGGCCAGGCCGTCGTAGCCCATGCTGCGGCAAAAGCGTACGACGGTGGGTTTGCTCACCTGGGAGCGCTCGGCCAGTTCGCGCACCGGCAGCCGGGCAAAGGCGCGGGGATCGGCCAGCACCAGCTTGCCCACGCGCTGCTCGGCCGGGGCCAGAGATGAGAGGGATGCAGTGATGCGGTCGAGCATGGGTGGAGTGGGGTTGTAAGAGGCCGGCGCGCAAGGCCTCGCTGGCGCAATGTAACCGGATTTCACCCCCCAGAACGCCGCGCATACACTTGGCACCAGTGACTTCCCACCGCTTAGCTAGCCAGGATCCCGCATGAACCAGCTCGACGCCCTCAAACAATTCACCACCGTCGTTGCCGACACCGGCGACTTCAAGCAACTGGCCCAGTTCCAGCCACAAGACGCCACCACCAACCCCTCGCTGATTCTCAAGGCGGTGCAAAAACCCGAATACGCGCCGCTGCTAACGGACACCGTCGCCGCTTGGCGCGGCCGTGCCATGGACGAGGTCATCGACCGCCTGCTGGTGCGTTTTGGCTGCGAGATTCTGGCCACCATTCCGGGGCGCGTATCCACCGAGGTCGATGCCCGCTTGAGCTTTGATACCAGCGCCACCGTCTCGCGTGCCGAGCGAATCATCGAGCTCTACCAGGCCGAGGGCCTGCACATTGACCGCGTGCTGATCAAAGTCGCGGCCACCTGGGAAGGGATTGAGGCGGCGCGCAAGCTCGAAGCGCGCGGCATCCATACCAACCTGACCCTGCTGTTCTCCATGGCCCAGGCCATCGCCTGCGGCCAGGCCAAGGTGCAGCTCATCTCCCCGTTTGTCGGCCGCATTTACGACTGGTACAAGAAAAGCGTCGGCACTGCGTGGGACGAGGTAGCGCGCGCCGGTGCCAATGACCCGGGCGTGCAGTCGGTCAGGCAGATCTACGACTACTACAAGCATTTCGGCATTGCCACCGAAGTCATGGGTGCGAGCTTTCGCAATGTGGGGCAGATCACTGCGCTGGCGGGATGCGATCTGCTCACCATTGCACCGGACCTGCTGGCCCAGCTCGCGCAGACCGAGGCGCCTCTAGTGCGCGCGCTGGATGCAGATGCGGCCCGCAAGACGGAGATCGCGGCTGTGCAGTACGACGAGGCGGGCTTTCGCTACGCTCTGAACGAAGACGCCATGGCCACCGAGAAGCTGGCCGAAGGCATTCGTGCTTTTGCGGCGGATGCCATCAAACTGGAAAAGCTCATCCAGGCAGCGTGAGCCCCTGGTCGGGCCTGGCAGGCTGCGAGAATTTCAGGTAAAAACAGGCTCCAGCGCTTATTCCACAAGCGCTATAAGCTACTTATTTAATAGCGACGTGCCTTGGCCGGTGCCGGGGCGCGCTTCCTCTCCTATGCACCCTTCGCGCCTTCTTGCCGACATTGGTGGCACCAATATCCGCCTGGCCTGGCAGGCCACGCCCCAGGGCCCGTTCAATGACATCCGGGTACAGCCTTGCGACGACTACCCGAGCCTGACGGCGGCTGTGTCAGCCTACCTGGCGCAGGTACAGGTGCCGCAGCCGCGGGAGGCGGCGTTTGGCATTGCCAACCCGGTGGTGGGCGACGAAGTGCGCATGACCAACCACTCCTGGAGCTTTTCGCAGCGCGCCGTGCAGCAAGCCCTGGGTTTGCAGCGGCTGATCGT
>JBATPF010000295.1:0-4916 GCA_049291355.1 Giesbergeria sp. | reverse complement strand
GGCCAGTACGTGGCCGTGCACTGCGGAGCGCTTGCGCGCAGCGACCGCGCCGCCGCCCGGCAGCGCGAGCGCGCCCTGCACCTGTTGGGTTTTGCCGAGCTGCAGCGCGACTTTTATCTGCGCCCAGACAACATTGAGACAGACATTGCCGCCATCCGCCAGCGCTTGCTCACCCTGGGGCTGGAGGCATCCGCCGTGGTGTGCAGCTGCAACTCGTTCGACGCAGCCACTGAAGCCACGATCGACGCCCTGTGGGACGGCGCAGCCCTCAACCTCGGTTACCGCACCACACAACAACGCCTGAAGGACTGGCTGGCCGGGGCGGCGCACCTGCCCACGCCACAGGCCGTACGCGAATCCTTCTTTCTTGGCGGTGCGGCCATCCGCCAGCTGGTGTACGACCCGCTGCTGCCCGAGCCCATGGTGGACGGCGCCCTGCGCCAGGCTTTCATCCACAGCGTGCACGCATTCGACGCGGCGGGCCGCGCCATCTGGAACCGCTTCTACGACACCCTGCCCACCCCCGACACAGCGCCCCGCAAGGCGCGGCTGCGGGGGGCTCGCAGCGCAACAGACAGCCAAACTGATTTCACTCCGGAGACAACGCCATGAATGCCCTTGACGACACCACACTGAACACCCGTTACCTGGCCAACACCCATGCGGTCGAAAACGTGTCCTGTGAACTGGCCGACTACAACATGTACGCCCAAGACACGGCCTTGCGCGAAGCCGTGCTGCGCGAGGGCGCCGGTTGGGCCGATGCCGAGCTGCACCAGTTCGGCCAGCTCACTGGCTCGGCCGACTATCTTGAGCAGGGAGCCTTGGCCAACAAGTTCCAACCCGATTTGGACACGCACGACCGCTTTGGCAACCGCATTGACCTGGTGAAGTTCCACCCGGCGTACCACCAGTTCATGGACACGGCCATTCAGCACGGCTTGCATTCCTCGCCCTGGACCGCCCCGAAAGACGGTGCCCATGTGGCGCGCGCCGCCGGCAACTACCTGCACACGCAGGTGGAGGCGGGCCATGGCTGCCCCATCACCATGACTTTTGCCGCTATACCCGCGCTGCGCCTGCAGCCTGACCTGGCCGCGCTGTGGGAGCCCAAGATCACCGCCCGCATCTACGACCCGCGCAATGTACCGGTGGAACAAAAACAAGGCGTGACCATTGGCATGGCCATGACCGAGAAGCAAGGTGGCTCGGACGTGCAGGCCAACAGCACCCGCGCCTACCCCGTGGGCCAGGGCGGCCCCGGCCAGGCCTACGAACTGGTGGGCCACAAGTACTTTGTCTCTGCCCCCATGTGCGACGCCTTCCTGGTGCTGGCGCACACCGACAAGGGCCTCTCGTGCTTTCTGCTGCCGCGCTGGCGCCCGGATGGCAGCAAGAACCCCATGCAGGTGCTGCGCCTGAAGAAAAAGATGGGCAATGCCTCCAACGCATCGAGCGAAACCGAGTTGCGCGGCGCGCTAGCCTGGATGGTGGGCGAGGAAGGGCGTGGCGTGCGCAACATCATCGAGATGGTCGCCATGACGCGCTTTGACTGCATGGTCGGGTCGAGCGCCGGCATGCGCATGGCGCTGTCGCAGGCGCTGCACCACTGCGCGCACCGCAGCGCCTTTGGCGCCCGCCTGAACGAGCAGCCGCTGATGCAAAACGTGCTGGCCGACCTGGCGCTGGAGAGCGAGGCGGCCATGACGCTCTCGATGCGCATGGCACGCGCGCTGGACCACCGCGAGGAGCGCCACGAAGACCTGCTGGTGCGCCTGGTGACCGCCGTGGGCAAGTACTGGATCTGCAAGCGCACCCCCGGCCACGCCTACGAAGCCATGGAATGCATCGGTGGCAGCGGCGTGATGGAAGACAGCATGTTCCCGCGTCTGTACCGCGAGGCGCCCGTCAATGCCATTTGGGAGGGCAGCGGCAACATCCAGTGCCTGGACGTGCTGCGCGCCATGGGCAAAACGCCCGAGGTGGTGGAGGCCTTCTTCGCCGAGCTGCGCCCCACGCAAGGTCAGAACGCGCTGCTCGACCAGCAGGTGCGCGGCCTCGCCAAGGAATTTGCCGACACTGCCGACCTGCAGTACCGCGCCCGCCATGTGGTCGAGCGCATGGCGCTGGCGCTGCAGGCGTCGCTGCTGGTGCGCAGCGCCCCGGGCTTTGTGGCCGACGCGTTCTGCGCCTCGCGCCTGGCACCGGAGGGCAGCTTCAACTATGGCGCGCTGCCGCGCGGGGTGGATGTGCAGGCCATCGTCGAGCGTGCCACACCACGGTTAAGTTAACCCACTGAGAGGCTTCGCGTCTTCCTCCAAGGGGGACGCCACCCCGTGGCCCGGCAAAGCCGGTTCCACGGGATCCCTGGCAGAGCCAAGTCTGACGTCAGGGGTCCGACATGGCTGCATGGAAAAACGCATTGCCGCACAATGGATGGCGACTTTCTGACCACCAAGGTGCCCCATGCTCAAGCTCTATATAGGCAACAAGAACTACTCGTCCTGGTCCCTGCGCCCCTGGGTGCTGCTGCGCCAATCCGGGATCCCCTTCCAGGAAGTGGTAGCCCGCTTTGACAGCTTTGACGCAGACTCGCAGTTCAAGGCCACGCTTGCCGGCGTCTCCCCCACCGGCAAGGTGCCGGTGCTGGTCGATGGCGACCTGACCGTGTGGGACACCCTGGCGATTGCCGAATACCTGGCCGAAACCTACCCCGACCAACAGCTCTGGCCGCAAGACAAAGCCGCCCGTGCCCGCGCCCGCAGCGTGGTGGCGGAAATGCACAGCGGTTTTGCCGCCCTGCGCGGCGCCTGCCCCATGAACATCGAAGCCGATCTGGCCCAGCAAGGCGCCCTGCTCTGGCGCGACCGCCCCGCCGTGCGCGCCGACGTGCAGCGCCTGATCGACATGTGGGGTGGCCTGCTGACCCAGTACGGTGGGCCTCTGCTGTTTGGTCAGTTTTCTATCGCCGATGCGTTTTACGCGCCCGTCTGCATGCGCGTCTCGCGCTATGGCCTACCGGTGCCAAAACCGATTGCGCAGTACATCCAACGTGTAGAAGCTTTGTCCGCCATGCAGGAATGGATTGCTGCGGCAAAAGCGGAACAGGATTTCCGGGAGTTTGAAGAGCCGTACCGCTTGGAGCGCTGAAGAATGCATCCCGCTGGATGCATTCTTCTCCACTGGCCTCCCACACCCATGGGACACAGCAAGGCGGGAGCCATCACGGCAACGCATCGCTCACAACCGCTGGAACGTCGGGCACCAAGGCCAGCGCAGCAGCAAATTTCTCGGCACTGGCGCGCTGGCCGCGCTGGGCGATGTAGTCCTCGGCGGCCAAAGACGCTAGCTTTTCAGCCAGTGCGGTGGCAGCCAACTGGTTGACGGAAATGCCTTCGCGCTGGGCATAAAGCTTGGCGTTGTGGTGAATGGATTGCGGCAATCGCAGGCTAAGGGTGCTCATGGTGTTTCTCCATCAAGCCGCTTCAAAAACTGACCAGATGTCACAACCTGAACAGCAAACCTGTCAGCGGCGGCAAAGTCGCGCAGGTTATGGGTGACCAAAAAATCTACCGAGGCATTGACTGCGGCTTCCAACACCAGTTCGTCGCTCGGGTCGCGCAGTTGGGGGCGCCATAAAAAATGGACTTCCTGCGGGATGGCAACCGCGCACACCATGTCCAACACAGCATCAATCGCCGCCACTGGCTCTTGCGCTTGCCGGAAGGGTCAGACTACCTTGCCAAGCAGGCTCACCCCTGCCGAAACTGCTTGCGCAAATACGGCCGGTGCCGGGCAATGTGCGCCATCTGCGCGGGAGCGATGGTGCCGCCCAGGTCCACACCGTCGCCGTTCAGGACTTCGTTGGCGTACTGCATGGCGCGCGCCACCACCTCGGTCTCGCTCACGCCCTGCTGCTCGGCCAAGTCCAGCGCCACGCGGCGCATGGCGCGCTGCGACAGCATCCACATGGCGCCGAATCGGTCCCATGCAGTGGCTGCCTCCAGCGCCTTTTCGCGGTCCGCGAGAATTTCGTTCAGTGGTTTGGCCAGCAGGGCCTGGAAATCGTCCACCTGCTCCTGCAGCGCCTCGGCGCGCTCTTGAAGGGCTTGGGCGGAAGGCCCCGCCGCGGGAGCTGCAGCGGGGATGGGCAGACTGCCATCGGGATGGGGCTGGACGATGGTGATGGCGGGGGATGTTGGCATGGGCGGACTCCTGACGTGGCGCATTGGACCGTGGCGCGCTGGGCCGTGACGGCCACGAACTCATCCAAGGCTACTACGCCGGTATCCCAATAGCGGCGATGCGCGGCTCAGGACAGGTTCAGCGGTGCCATAAACTGCCCGCATGAAAATTTACATGGTCGGTGGTGCGGTGCGCGATGCCCTGCTGGGCCTGCCGGTGCAGGACCGCGACTGGGTGGTGGTTGGCGCCACGCCCGAGCACATGCTGGCGCAGGGCTACCTGCCCGTGGGGCGCGACTTTCCGGTGTTTCTGCACCCCGAAACGCGCGAGGAATACGCGCTGGCGCGCACCGAACGCAAGAGCGGGCGCGGCTACCGGGGGTTTGTGGTGCACGCCGCGCCCGATGTCACGCTGGAAGAAGACCTGGCGCGGCGCGATCTTACTATCAACTCAATAGCTGCTAACGCAGATGGGATAAGCGCTGGAGCCCTATTTGACCCCTATTTTGGTCAGCGCGACCTGCAGGCGCGCGTGCTGCGCCACGTAAGCGAGGCGTTTCGTGAAGACCCGGTGCGCATCCTGCGCGTGGCGCGCTTTGCGGCGCGCTTTGCCGATTTCTCTGTGGCGCCCGAGACCACGCAGTTGATGCGCGAAATGGTGGACGCGGGCGAGGCCGACCACCTGGTGCCCGAGCGCGTCTGGCAGGAGCTGGCTCGCGGGCTGATGGAGGC
>JBATPF010000294.1:0-3219 GCA_049291355.1 Giesbergeria sp. | reverse complement strand
GGAGCGCTGGGGCCTGCCCACGGCGCGCTGGGTGCGCGGGCTGCGGCCGGTGCGGTTGTAGCAAACCCCCGCCCGACCTGCCGCAGAATACGCCCATGAGCACCACGCAAGTACCTATGCACGCAGCCACCCACGCCCCGAAAGCGGATCGACCTGTGGGTCCGCTGCAGTGGCGCCGCATCGTCGAGTGGCTGCGCATGGACGGCGTCATCAGCGAAGAGGAGGCCGCGCGAACCGTTGCGCGCTGCTCGCAGGGCGAGAGCAGCCAGCACCCGCTGGTGCGGCTCGACAGCGTCGCCATGTCGCGCGCCAGCGACGGCAAGCCGCTCGATATCGAAATGCTCACGCAGTACCTGGCGCAGCGCGTGGGGCTGGACTACCTGCGCATTGACCCGCTCAAGGTGGATGTGGGCAAGGTGGCCGACACCATGAGCGCCAGCTACGCCGAGCGGCACAAGGTGCTGCCGGTGCAGGTGACTGTCAAGGAAGTGGTCGTGGCCACGGCCGAGCCCTTCATCACCGACTGGGTGGGCGAAGTCGAGCGCCAGGCGCGCCGCCCGGTGCGCCGCGTGCTGACCAATCCGCTGGACATCCACCGCTACACCGTCGAGTTTTTTGCCCTGGCCAAGTCGGTGCGCGCAGCGCAAAAGTCGGGCGGGCAGTCTGCCACCAGCAACTTTGAGCAACTGGTCGAGCTGGGCAAAAGCAACAAGCAGCTCGACGCCAACGACCAAGGCGTGGTCAAGGTGGTCGACTGGCTCTGGCAGTACGCCTTTGACCAGCGCGCCAGCGACATCCACCTGGAACCCCGGCGCGAGCAGGGCGTGATCCGCTTTCGCATCGACGGCGTGTTGCACCCGGTTTACCAGATGCCGCTGGGGGTCATGAGCGCCATGGTGGCGCGGATCAAGCTGCTCGGACGCATGGACGTGGTGGAAAAGCGCCGCCCGCAGGACGGCCGCATCAAAACCCGCAACCAGCGCGGCGACGAAGTCGAAATGCGCCTGGCGACGCTGCCCACGGCCTTTGGCGAGAAGATGGTGATGCGCATCTTCGACCCCGACACGGCGGTAAAAGACCTCGACGCCCTGGGCTTTACCCCGCACGACGCCAAGCGCTGGGAAGAACTCATCAAACGCCCGCACGGCGTGATTTTGGTGACCGGCCCCACCGGCTCCGGCAAGACGACCACGCTGTATTCCACGCTCAAGCGCGTGGCCACCGAGGCGGTCAACGTCAGCACGGTGGAAGACCCGATCGAAATGATCGAGCCCAGCTTCAACCAAACCCAGGTGCAGCCGCAGCTTGATTTCAGTTTCTCGGAAGGGGTACGCGCCCTGATGCGTCAGGACCCGGACATCATCATGGTGGGCGAAATCCGCGACCTGCCCACGGCCGACATGGCGGTGCAGGCGGCGCTCACCGGGCATCTGGTGTTCTCCACCCTGCACACCAACGATGCGCCCAGCGCCATCACACGCCTGATCGAACTGGGCATTCCCAGCTACCTGATTCACGCCACGCTGCTGGGCGTGCTGGCCCAGCGCCTGGTGCGCACGCTGTGCAAGCAGTGCAAAGAGCCCGACGAAGCCGCCTCGCACGAAGCCTTGGCCGATGCCGTCAAACCCTGGAAGCTTTCGGGCGACTACCGCCCCTTCAAACCGGTGGGCTGTGTCGATTGCCGCATGACCGGCTTTCGCGGCCGTATGGGGCTGTACGAACTGCTCACGGTGAGCGAAAAGTTCAAGCACGAACTGACCAAAGAGCCGTCCTTGTCCGGCATGCGCCGACAGGCGGTGGTGGACGGCATGCGCCCCTTGCGCCTGGCCGGCGCGCTGCGCGTGGCCGAAGGCCTGACCACCCTGGAAGAGGTGCTGAGCGCTACGCCGCCGCTGGAACTGCGCTGAGGCGCTTTGCCTGGTGACGAAGGTTTTGCCACGGCATCCGCCGACTTCGCGCACGCAGCGCAACCAGCAGGCAGCGCTTGTGGCGCGCCCCGACCCGCTCTCGCCCGCCGACCGCTACCAGGAGTTGTTCGTTGCGGTGCAAAGCGGAGGCGTGTTTGGCGACAGCAAGACCTTTGTCGACTGTGTGCCGCTGACGGACCCGGCCGCGATTCTGGAAGCCTACCGGCAGGCGCACCGGCTGCCGAACTTCGATCTGGACGCCTTTGTGCACCAGCATTTTCACGCCGCCAAACCGCCAAAATCCGTGTATGTGTCGGTGCCCGGCCAACCCCTGTGCGCGCACATCGATGCGCTGTGGTCAGTGCTCACGCGCCACCCAAGCACGCAGCCAGCCAAGGCGTCGATCCTGCCATTGCCCCGGCCCTACGTAGTGCCAGGTGGGCGCTTTGGCGAGCTGTATTACTGGGATTCCTACTTCACCATGCTGGGCCTTGCCGCCAGTGGCCGTGTCGATCTGCTGGCCGACATGGTCACCAATTTTTCCTACCTGATCGACACCTATGGCCACGTGCCCAACGGCACGCGCAGCTATTACCTGGGCCGCTCGCAGCCCCCGGTGTTTTTGCTGATGCTCGAACTCGCCGAGCAGCACGGTGCGGCACAGGCAGCAGACCATCGCAGCCAGTTGCAGCAGGAGCATGCCTGGTGGATGGCCGGTGCGCATGCGCTGGTCGATGCGAACGAACCGGCCCAGGCCCAGGCCTCGCGCCGTGTGGTCCGCCTGCCCGGCGGTGCATTGCTCAACCGCTACTGGGACGATCGCGACACGCCGCGCGAAGAGTCCTGGCTGGAAGACGTGGCCACCGCGCGGGCTTGCCAACGCGAGCCGCAAGACCTGTACCGCAACCTGCGCGCCGCCGCCGAGTCGGGCTGGGATTTCAGCAGCCGCTGGCTCAGCCAGTCGCCCGTGCAAGCGGGCGCCGAAAACGCTCAGCAGCCGCGGCGCGCAGCGTCGGCGCGCTCGCTCACCGCCATCTGTACCACCGAAATTTTGCCCATTGACCTCAACGCCTTTCTCTACAAGCTCGAAACCACGCTCGCCCGCCTGTGCCACGATGCGGGCGATGCCGCAGCGGCGAGCGGGTACGCCGACCAGGCCGACGCCCGCCGCCAGGCTTTGCTGGCGCTGTGCTGGGACGCCGAGCAAGGCGCTTTTTTTGACTACCACTGGCGCAAGGGCGCGCGCCGCAGCTGCCTGACCGCCGCCAGTCTGGTGCCGCTCTTTGTTGGTTTGGCCGAGCCTTACCAGGCC
>JBATPF010000293.1:0-2484 GCA_049291355.1 Giesbergeria sp. | reverse complement strand
CGCCACAGGCTTGCTCAGGGTCTGCAGCGCCAAACAATTCTTCGCCCGCTTGCAGCGGCGCGTCGGCATGGGCGATGAACGCGCGCCGCTTGATGGCGCCGTGAAACTGGCTGCGTGCCACGACTTCCTGGCCGGGGTAGCAGCCTTTCTTGAAGCTCACGCCATCGACCGATTCGTAGTTGAGCATCTGCGGCACGAAAGCATCGACCAGCGGCGCCGTCAGCGTCGCCACGCCGCTTTGCACCTCGCCCCAGGCCCACAGGCCTTCGGGCAGCAGCGCGCCCGCGGGCGCAGGGGTACCGACAGGTGCGACCCACAAGGCACGGGGCACGACACCCGCAGGTGCCAATCCGACGATAGAAATATTGCCAAAATCGGCCTTAGCGCTTGTCTGTATTGCGCTACCAGCTATTTTTTCAATAGCACTTCCTGCCAAGGCATAGAGCAGGAACTCTTCGCTGGCATCGCTCAGCTTGGCCTTGGCCCGCATCACGAACATCGACATGCGCTTGAGTGTGGGCGCCAGCAGATCGCGGCTGCAGACCAGCAGCACCTCGGTGGGACTGCGCTTGAAACCGATAAAACTGGCCTGCATGCGGCCCTTGGCCGACAGAAATGCCGTGAGCCGGGCGTGCTGCGAGTCCAGCAGCGCGAAGTCGTGGGTGAGCTGGCCGTGCAGAAATTTCACGGCGTCCTCGCCTTCGGCGCGGATCACGCCAAGGTGGGGCAGGGGGGCGATGCCATCAAAGGAAGCTGTCATGGGTCAATTATCATTCCCGAGTCTCATTCATTGCAGGTAGCAGGGTTGTGCGTCGCGCTTTCAAAGGCTTGTTGTTGTTGGTGCTGGCGCTCGCAGGGGCGGCCTGGTGGTGGCTGCACGCGCCGCTGCCCATGGGCGACGCAGCCATCGAACTGGCCATTGAGCCAGGCACCTCGCCGCGCGGTGTGGCACGGGATGTGCAGGCGGCTGGTGTACAGACCGACGCACGGCTTCTGTACTGGTGGTTTCGCCTGTCGGGCCAAAGCCGGCTCATCAAGGCGGGCAACTACGAAATTGCTCCTGGCAGCACGCCGCTGGGGCTGCTCGACAAACTCGTGCGCGGCGACGAGACTTTGCGCGCGCTCACGCTCGTCGAAGGTTGGAATTTTCGGCAGGTGCGCGCGGCCCTGGCGCAGGCCGAGCTCAAACCCGACAGTGCGGCACTGGGTGAGGCGGCGCTGATGGAGCGCCTGGGACGCACAGGTGTCGCCGCCGAAGGCCGTTTTTTCCCCGACACCTACACCTTCGCCAAGGGCGCGAGCGACCTCACGGTGCTGCGCCGCGCCCTGCACGCCATGGATCGGCAACTGGCCGCCGCCTGGGAGCAGCGCGCGGCCGATACGCCGCTCAAAACCCCCGACGAAGCCCTGGTGCTGGCCAGCATCGTCGAAAAAGAAACCGGGCGCGAGGCCGACCGCGCCCTGGTGGCCGGCGTGTTCACGAACCGCCTGCGCGTCGGCATGCTGCTGCAGACCGACCCCACGGTGATCTATGGCCTGGGCGAGCGCTTTGATGGCAACCTGCGCAAGCGCGATCTGCAGACCGACACCCCCTACAACACCTACACCCGCGCCGGCCTGCCGCCCACGCCAATTGCCATGCCGGGCAAGGCCTCGCTTCTGGCCGCGGTGCAGCCCGAGCGAACCAAGGCGCTGTACTTCGTGGCGCGCGGCGATGGCAGCAGCCACTTCAGCAGCTCGCTCGACGAGCACAACCGTGCCGTCGGCCGCTACCAGCGCGGCCAGTAAGAAGGAACGTCGTCCATGGCCACCAGCGGTTTATTCATCAGCTTCGAAGGCATCGACGGTGCGGGCAAGTCCTCGCACATCGAGCCCCTGGCCGAAGCGTTCAGGGCCCAGGGGCGTACGGTCACCCGCACGCGCGAGCCCGGCGGCACGCCCTTGGCCGAATCGCTGCGCAGCCTGCTGCTCGGCGAGGCCATGGATCCGCTGACCGAGGCGTTGCTGGCGTTTGCCGCCCGGCGTGACCATATCTGCCAGGTGATTGCCCCGGCGCTGGCACGCGGCGAGGTGGTGTTGTGCGACCGATTTACCGACGCCACCTTTGCCTACCAGGGCGCCGGGCGCGGCTTCAGTACAGAAACACTATCAATTTTAGAGCGCATGGTGCAGACAGGCATTGCGCTAGAGCCTGATTTGATGCTTGAACCGCACCTGACGCTGTGGTTCGACCTGCCTCCCACCATTGCGGCGTCCCGGCTGGAATCGGCCCGCGCTCCGGACCGCTTCGAGGCGCAGGACGCCGACTTCTTTGCCCGCGTGGCCCAGGGTTATGCCGAGCGCGCCCAGGCCGCGCCGCAGCGCTTTGTGCGCATCGACGCTGCGCAGTCGCGCCACGCCGTTTGGCAGCAAATCACGCAGGCCTTGGTGCGCCGCGGCTGGCTGGCCATCATGGTTGCCGCCGGTGGAGGACCCCGGTGAGCC
>JBATPF010000292.1:0-1864 GCA_049291355.1 Giesbergeria sp. | reverse complement strand
GCGCCGACGTGTGCAATGCGGTGGAGGAACTGGGCCAACTGCTGGACCACAACGGCGCCATCGGTGAGAGCGAGCGCAATGCGGCGCGCATTTTCAACGCCGACCACTGCTTTTTCGTGACCAACGGCACCAGCACCAGCAACAAGATGGTGTGGCACCACACGGTGGCGCCGGGCGACGTGGTGGTGGTGGACCGCAACTGCCACAAGTCCATCCTGCACAGCATCATCATGACCGGGGCGATCCCGGTTTTTATGAAGCCCACGCGCAACCATTTCGGCATCATCGGCCCCATTCCACAAAGCGAGTTCGAACCCGCCGCGATCCAGGCCAAGATCAAGAAAAACCCGCTGCTCAAGGGCGTGGATCCCAAGAAGGTGAAGCCGCGTGTGATGACCTTGACGCAGTCCACTTACGACGGCGTGCTCTACAACACCGAAACCATCAAGGGCATGCTCGACGGCTACGTGGACAACCTGCACTTCGATGAGGCCTGGCTGCCCCACGCCGCCTTTCACCCGTTTTATGGCAGCTACCACGCGATGGGCAAAAAGCGCGTGCGCCCCAAGCATTCGGTGACGTACGCCACGCAGTCCATCCACAAGCTGCTGGCCGGCATCAGCCAGGCCAGCCACGTGCTGGTGCAGGATTCGCAAACCACCAAGCTGGACCGCCACCTCTTCAACGAGGCCTACCTGATGCACACCAGCACCAGCCCGCAGTACAGCATCATTGCCAGTTGCGACGTGGCCGCCGCCATGATGGAGCCGCCCGGCGGCACGGCGTTGGTGGAAGAAAGCATTTTGGAAGCGCTGGATTTCCGTCGGGCCATGCGCCAGGTGGAGGCCGAGTTCGGCAAAAAAGACTGGTGGTTCAAGGTCTGGGGACCGGAGAAACTGGTGGACGAAGGCATCGGCCGCGCCGAAGACTGGATCATCCGCAGCGACAGCAAAAGCAAAAAGGCTGGCAGCAAATGGCATGGCTTTGGCCAGCTCGCCGATGGCTTCAACATGCTTGACCCGATCAAGTCGACCATCGTCACGCCGGGCTTGAATCTGGATGGCAAGTTCGACAAGACCGGCATTCCCGCCTCCATCGTGACCAAGTACCTGGCTGAGCACGGTGTTGTGGTTGAGAAGACCGGCCTCTACAGTTTCTTCATCCTGTTCACCATTGGCATCACCAAAGGCCGCTGGAACACGCTGCTGACCGCGCTGCAGCAGTTCAAAGACGATTACGAGAAGAACCAGCCCATGTGGCGCATCCTTCCCGAGTTCTGCCAGCAGCACAAACGCTACGAGCGCATGGGCCTGCAGGAGCTGTGCCAGCACGTGCATGAGATGTACGCCAAGTACGACATCGCGCGCCTGACGACCGAGATGTACCTCTCGGACCTGACCCCGGCCATGAAACCATCGGATGCCTTCGCGCATATCGCGCACCGCACGACCGAGCGGGTGGAAATTGACCATCTGGAGGGCCGCATCACCGTCGGCTTGGTCACGCCGTACCCGCCCGGCATTCCGCTGCTGATTCCGGGCGAGGTGTTCAATAGGAAGATCGTGGACTACCTCAAGTTCGCGCGCGAATTTTCCAAGCTGTGCCCAGGCTTCGAAACCGACATTCACGGCTTGGTGGAAATCGAGGACGACGCGGGCACCGTGCGCTACTACGCCGATTGCGTGGCCGCGGGCGACGCAGAACGTGCGCCCAAGCCACTCGCCACCGCACGCAACCTGGTACAGGTGGGTGACGACGGGCCCTTTCCCCGACAAGTCTGACGCCAGGTCGCTTGTCTGAAATCGCTCCCGGCGCAGGCCGTGGAGCGTTTTTTTTGCTTCTTTGAATCCACTCGAACAAGGGC
>JBATPF010000291.1:0-9292 GCA_049291355.1 Giesbergeria sp. | reverse complement strand
GGCGACCACCATGCACAACGAGGTGCTGTACCGCTCGCTGCTCGGCAAATTCCATGCGGGCCAGGGCGCATTTGTGTCGTCCTTTCGGGCTGCGCAAGGGTCTGGCGATGCGAGTGCCCCGGAGCGGCTGGCCCACACCCTTAAATCGGTGGCGGGCAGCATCGGTGCGCGGGGCGTGCAGGCGGCAGCGGCAGAACTGGAAGGCGCCTGCAGAAAGGGCGATGCGACCCCGCGCATTGATGCCTTGCTGGAGAAGCTGGCCGCTGAACTGGCCCCGGTTCTTGAAGGCCTGGCCGCACTGGTAGCGCCCGCTGCGGCGCCCGCCGCACCTGCAGCCACCACCGCAGATCCGCAGCAGCTGCGTGCGTTCGTGGACGGGTTGCAGGAGCTTCTGGTGGCGGGGGATTCCGGCTCGCTCGATTGGGTAGCGGGGCAGGCCGGGCTGCTGCAGGCGGCTTTCCCGCAGGCGCACCAAGCGATCGCTGCGGCGATCGAGGGCTTTGATTTTGAGGCTGCGGTGGCCCTGCTGCAGGAGACCGCCCCGGTGCAGTGATTCAGCGGTTGCGTGCCATGAAGCGGTTGCGCCCCGCGCTCTTGGCCTCATACAAGGCTGCGTCCGCCATGTCCACCAGGGCTTGGGCGGGCTCGTCCGTCTGGGGTATCGCCGTGGTCACGCCCAGGCTGATGGTGACATGGGCGTGTGTGGGCGACTGGGCGTGTTCCAGGCACAGCGCCTCAATGGCCACGCGCATCTGCTCGGTCAGGCGACTGGCGCCGCTGCTGTCGGTGGATGGCAGCAGGCAGGCAAACTCTTCCCCGCCGCAGCGCGCCACCAGGTCGGTGGGCCGCGTTGCGCAGGCAGCCAGCGCTTGGGCCACCTGAATCAGGCACTGGTCGCCTCCGGGGTGGCCGTAGTGGTCGTTGTAGGCCTTGAAATGGTCAATGTCGATGGCAATGAGCGACATCGGCGTCTGCGCGCGCGCTGCGCGCTGCCATTCCAGATGCAGACAGTCGTCAAAGCGGCGCCGGTTGCTGATGCCGGTCAGGTGATCTTGCGTGGTCAGGCGTTCCAACAGATCGCGGCTGCGCTTGAGTTCGATGTGGTTGCGCACCCGGGCCTGCACGATGGAAGGGCGTATGGGCTTGACGATGTAATCGATCGCGCCCAGCGACAGGCCGCGGGCTTCATCTTCCTCGTCGTCGCGGGATGAGACGAACAGCACGGGAATTCCCGCCGTGGCAGGGTTCTGCTTGAGCCGGGCGCAGACCTCGTAGCCATCCATTCCGGGCATCATCACGTCCAGCAAAATCAAATCGGGCGGCTCTGCGGCAGAGGCCAGTGCCAGCGCGCGCTCGCCGTTGATGGCCACCTTGACCTTGAAATCTTGCTTGAGCACCGCAGAGATCACCTGCAGGTTCTCAGGGGAGTCGTCCACCACCAGAATGTTTGCCTGTGCTTGCATTAGCGGCCCTGTGTTGCGTTGCCGGGCGGTAAAAAGTTACCGAACGTATCTGCAAACGAAAAGCATAGGGCGTTTCACGGGAACCGATGGCAGAAATCGACTTCCAGCTGCGCTGGATCAAGACAGGGAGCGCTCACGGGCAATTTGGACTGTGAGCCACCAAGCAGCCAACTGCCAGTTGTCAGTCGTCAGTTGTCAGCGCGAAACGCCAGGAGCTATACCCAGCCCATCGCCCCCAGAACGGCGCCTGCGGCCAGCAGCCACAACAGATGCAGCTGGGTGCGCCAGACCAGCAGGCCGCAGACCGCGCTCAGCAGCCACAGCGGCCAGTCGGTGGCTGCCACGCCGTGCGCGCGCCCCAGCACCCAGGCGGTGGCGCACACCAGCCCGACCACAATGGGCGCCATGCCCAGACGAAAGGCACGCACGCTGCGGCGTTCGCGATTGCGCTGCGCCCAGCGCGTGGCCAGCAAGGTCAAGGTGGTGCTCGGCAGCATGATGCCCAGCATGCAGACCGCTGCGCCCATCAGCGCCCAGGCCCAGGTGGCTGTGGCGCTGCTGCCCGCTTGCGCTGCGGCGTTCAGTCCCACATTCCAGCCCAGCAGAGCAATGAACAGCACGTTGGGGCCGGGGGCCGCCTGCGCAAGCGCAATGCTGGCGCCAAACTGCGGGTCGCTGATCCAGCCGTGCTCAGCCACCAGGATGCGGTGCATGTCGGGCGCCGTGCTGATGGCGCCGCCCACCGCCATCAGCGAAAGCAAGAGGTAGTAGCCGAACAGTTGTAGCCAGCTAGACCAGTCCAGTGGCATGGCGGTGATGGCTATCATGGCCGATCCAGCCTGTGCCAGGTGAGCACACAGGCTGCCCCGCCCACGACCAGCAGCACCCAGGGCAGGGGAATGCGCAGGCCCACCATGGCCAGAGCCGTAAGCAAAGCCAGCGCGTAGGCGGTGCGCCAGCCCAGTGGGTGCTGGTGCAGCGCAGAGCCCAGCTTGATGGCCATGCCCCCAATCAGCCCCGCCGCCACAGCGCCCATGCCACGCAGGGCGCCCGCCATGGCGGGGTGGTCCGAAAACTGTGCATACACGGTGGCAACGACGAGCAGCAGCACCGTAGGCAGCGCCAGCATTCCGGCAAGTGCCGCCAGTGCGCCGCGCAGCCCGAAATAGCGGTCGCCCATCATCACCGCGAGGTTCACCACATTGGGCCCTGGCATGACCTGGGCGACGGCCCAGTCCTCAATGAATTCCTCGTTCGTCAGCCAGTGCCGGCGCTCTACCAGTTCGCGCTGCACCACGGCCAGCACGCCGCCAAAGCCCTGCAGGGCCAGGCTGGTAAAGGCGAAAAACAAGGCACGGGGATTTTCCGGGCGGCAAGCCGGAGTCGAAGATGTTGTGGGCATCAAAAATCAAGTAAAAATGGCCTCTAGCGCTTATCTGTATTGCTTAAGCAGCTATTCATTTGGAAGCATCGATGCCCCTGGCGCGATGGCGATGCTACGCGCTTCGCGCGCCTTGCGTCGGCTCGGCGCGCCGCCACAACAGCGCGGCGTCTGACAGGCGCTGCGCCTGCACCTCGCGACACTGGGGCAATCCAGGAGACTTCCATGCCCTCATTGCCTCTTTGCCGCGCCCGCTTGCTTGTGATTGGCGCATTGGCGTCCATCGCATTGGCCGGTTGTGGCGAATCTTCCTTGCTGCCACCGGATGCTGACAAGGGCACCCAACCCACGCTGTCCGAGCCCCGCAAGACGCTGATTCCCACAGTGCATATCGCACCCGCCAGCGGCTGGACCGACGGCAGCCTGCCGCAGGCTGCGCCGGGCCTTGCGGTTACTGCATTTGGCACGGACCTCCAGCACCCCCGCTGGGTGCTGGGGCTGCCCAATGGCGACGTATTGGTGGCCGAAAGCAATGCCCCGCCCAAACCCGAAGACGGCAAAGGGATCAAGGCTTGGGTGATGCGCCTGGTCATGAAGCTTGCGGGCGCGGGCGTTCCTTCGGCCGACCGCATCACGCTGCTGCGCGACGCCGACGGCGATGGGCACGCTGAAGTGCAAAGTGTCTTTCTGAGTGGCCTGCACTCGCCTTTCGGCATGGCGCTGGTGGGCAAGGTGCTGTACGTCGCCAATACCGATGCCGTGCTCCGGTTTCCCTACACCCCTGGCCAGACGCAGATCGTCGCGCCGGGCGAGCAACTGCTGGCTTTGCCCGCTGGCGCCATCAACCACCATTGGACGAAGAATCTGATTGCGTCGCCCGATGGCAAGACGCTGTACGTCACTGTCGGCTCCAACAGCAACGTGGGCGAGAACGGCATGGCAGCGGAAGAGGGCCGGGCGGCGATCTGGAAGGTGGACGCTGCCACCGGCGCACACAGCGTGTTGGCCTCGGGCCTGCGCAATCCCAATGGTCTAGGCTTCGAGCCACAGACCGGGGCGCTGTGGACCGTGGTCAACGAGCGCGACGAACTTGGCAGCGACCTGGTGCCCGACTACCTGACGTCCGTGCACACAGGTAGCTTCTATGGCTGGCCTTACAGCTATTACGGCCAGCATGTCGACACCCGCGTGGCACCGCAGAGGCCCGACCTGGTGGCGCGTGCGCTGGTGCCTGACTACGCCCTGGGTGCCCATGTGGCGCCGCTCGGTCTGGCCTTTTCCCAGGACAAACGCTGGAGCGGGCCATGGGCGAGCGGAGCGTTTGTCGGCGAACACGGTTCGTGGAACCGCAAACCCCGCAGCGGCTACAAAGTGGTCTTCGTGCCCTTTTCCAATGGCAAACCTGCCGGACTGCCGCGCGATGTGCTCACGGGCTTTGTCGGCCCAAATGGCAAGGCCCGCGGGCGCCCCGTCGGCGTGGCCCTGGATGCGCGCGGCGGCCTGCTGGTGGCGGACGACGTAGGCAACACGGTCTGGCGCGTGGCACCCAGCGCTGCGCGCTGATTCGCAGCTCTGCGGCGGATGCAGCCATGCGGCGCCTGCTGACGCAATCGCCGCCAGGCGCCTGGTAATTCCATTTCTAAACCATCCAGGTCGTTGTTGATTCGCCATGCCGTGCTACAGCACTGTCTGCGGCTTCGCGCCTGGACACGAATGATTTGGAAACAGAATAGGGGCTATGGCGACAAAAAAAGCGGACCGGTGAAAACACCGGTCTGCTTTTCTTTAGAGTAATTTGTGGCGGCTTCAAAAAACGCCAAACAGCATCAGCAGCAACACAATACTCAGCGGGACTCCCAGAAGCCAGGCAATGATAGGCATGTCGATCTCCTTGATTTCAGATGACTCCACTGTATGAGCGCCTTTGGGCCGCCAGCGTGGGGCAATGCCAAGGGAGGATGTAGCCTCGCACCTACAAACTGTCTCCCGGTGCAAACAGATCCCAGCAGGCCATGAAGAGCGCAGCAATCACCGGCCCGATGACAAAGCCGTTGAGGCCCAGCAGCGTCATGCCCCCCAGGGTGGAGATCAAAATAACGTAGTCGGGCATCTTGGTGTCGCGCCCCACCAGAATGGGGCGCAGCACGTTGTCCACCATGCCGATGACGGCGACACCGAAGGCGGTCAATACCGCCGCCTGCCAGAGGGCCCCGGTGGCAAGAAAGTAGATCGCTACAGGCCCCCAAATGAGGCCGGCACCAATGGCGGGCAGCAAAGACAAAAACGCCATCAACACGCCCCACAAGATGGGACCTTGCACGCCCAGCACCCAGAAAATAAGTCCCCCCAGCAGACCCTGACAAGCAGCGACCATGAGGTTGCCCTTGATCGTGGCACGAATCACGGTGGTGAACTTGCTGCTCAAACTGGTTTTTTGGCTTTCTTTCAGCGGCACCGCACTGCGGATGCGGACCGCCAGCGAACGACCATCGCGCAGCAGAAAGAACAGCAGGTACAGCATGACCCCCAGGCTCACCACAAACTGCAGCGTGTTCTGGCCGATGTTGAGCGCCCGTGTGGCGATGAGCTGGCTTGCCTGCACGGAGACGGCAGAGAGTTTGTCCTGCAAAGACGCAACACTGGTCAGTTGCATCCGATCAAGCCAACCCATGGCCCAGGAGGGCATGGCGTTGATCACCTGCTGGAAGTAAGCACCAAAGTTGAGCTGACCAGATCGGATGCGATCGTACAGATGCGTTGCTTCCTGCACCAGCGCAACGCCGAGCAGGGTGACGGGCAGGATGACCAGCACCAGACACAAGAGCAAGGTGCAGAGCGCCGCCAGATTGCGGCGCTGCGGCATCCGCGCCAGTAGTCGGCGATGCAGTGGCGCAAACAGAATGGCCAGCGCCACGCCCCAGAAAACGGCTTCGTAATAGGGCCACAAGATCGCCAAAAAGGCAATCGAGACCGCAATGAGGAGCCACAGAAAAGTGCGGTCTTGAAGCTTCGAGTCCGTCATGAAAACATGTCCTGGCAGGAAAAATGAGGCGGTGCAGCAGGCAGCGCTTGCTCGCGAGCGCTGAATGTACCGGAGAGTCCGAGCAAGCTCGGTGAAAGCCTATCGGTGGCACAATGGCGCCCGTACCAAGGCCCTTCCCTAGCCACAGTCGCATCCGCCAACCGGTTCAGCCGTGTCGCGGAAGGTTTCTTAAACCACCTAATGCTTTCAGGAGAAAGCGAAAGGCCAGCGGAACATGAGCGAGACAACGTCCGTTTATCAAGCCTACCAAGGCAACACCTATCTCTTCGGGGGCAATGCGCCCTATGTCGAAGAGATGTATGAAAACTACCTGGCCAACCCGGGCAGCGTGCCCGACAACTGGCGCGACTATTTTGACGCGCTCCAGCATGTACCCGCCGCCGACGGCAGCGATGCGCGCGATGTGCCGCACCTTCCTGTGGTCAACGCATTTGCCGAGCGCGCCAAGCAGGGCGGCACCCGGGTGGTGGTCGCCAGTTCGGACCCCGACATGGGCCGCAAGCGCACCGCAGTGCAGCAGCTCATTGCCGCGTACCGCAACGTGGGCCAGCGCTGGGCCGATCTCGACCCGCTCAAGCGCACGGAACGTCCCGAGATTCCTGAGCTGGAACCTTCGTTCTACGATTTCAAAGACGCTGATCAGGAAGCGGTGTTCAACACCAGCAATACCTTCTTCGGCAAAGACAGCATGCCGCTGCGCGAACTCATCAATGCGCTGCGCGAAACCTACTGCGGCACCATCGGCGCCGAGTACATGTATGCCACGGACCAGATTCAAAAGCGCTGGTGGCAGCAAAAGCTTGAGAGCATCCGCAGCAAGCCGGTGTTCAATGCCGAGCAGAAAAAGCACATTCTTGAACGCCTGACAGCAGCGGAGGGGCTGGAACGCTTCCTGCACACCAAATACGTGGGCCAGAAGCGTTTTTCGCTCGAAGGTGGTGAGAGCTTCATCGTCGCCATGGACGAATTGATCCAGGCGGCCGGTCAGACGGGCGTGCAGGAAATTGTGATCGGCATGGCGCACCGGGGCCGCCTGAACGTGCTGGTCAACACCCTGGGCAAGATGCCCAAGGACCTGTTTGCCGAATTCGACCACACGGCGCCAGAAGAGCTGCCCTCCGGCGACGTCAAATACCACCAGGGTTTTAGCTCCGACGTCAGCACGCGCGGCGGCCCGGTGCATTTGACGCTCGCGTTCAACCCCTCGCACCTGGAAATCGTCAACCCGGTGGTCGAAGGCTCGGTGCGCGCGCGCATGGACCGGCGCGACGACCCGCAGGGCAAGCAGGTACTGCCTGTGCTGGTGCACGGCGACGCCGCCTTTGCCGGCCAGGGCGTGATCCAGGAAACGCTGGCGCTGGCTCAAACGCGCGGTTACACCACCGGCGGCACGGTCCACATCGTGATCAACAACCAGATCGGCTTTACCACCAGCGACCCGCGCGACAGCCGCTCCACGCTGTACTGCACCGACGTGGTCAAGATGATCGAATCGCCTGTGCTGCACGTGAACGGCGACGACCCGGAAGCGGTAGCGCTCGCCATGCAGCTGGCGCTGGAGTTCCGCATGGAATTCCGCAAGGATGTGGTGGTGGACATCATTTGCTTCCGCAAGCTCGGCCACAATGAGCAGGACACGCCCAGCCTGACGCAGCCGCTCATGTACAAAAAGATCGGCCAGCACCCCGGCACGCGCAAGCTCTACGCAGACCGCCTTGCAGCGCAAGGTCTGGGCGAAGGCCTGGGCGACGAAATGGCGCGCGACTACCGCGCCGCCATGGACGCTGGCCGCCACACGGCCGAGCGCGTACTGACCAACTTCAAGAGCAAGTACGCCGTTGACTGGAGCCCCTTCCTCGGCAACAAGTGGACCGATGCCGGCGACACCGCCATTCCGCTGACCGAATGGAAGCGTCTGGCCGAGCGCATCACCACCATTCCGGAGTCCGTCACACCGCACCAATTGGTGAAAAAGGTGTACGACGACCGCGCCGCCATGGGCCGCGGCGAGCACCCGGTGGATTGGGGCATGGGCGAGCACATGGCGTTTGCTTCGCTGGTCGCCAGTGGCTACCCGGTGCGCCTTTCGGGCGAAGACTGCGGCCGCGGTACGTTCACGCACCGCCACGCCGTCATTCATGACCAGAAGCGCGAAAAGTGGGACGTGGGCAGCTACACCCCGCTGCAGAACGTGACCGAGAACCAGGCACCGTTCACCGTCATCGACTCCATCCTTTCTGAAGAGGCGGTGCTGGCCTTTGAATACGGCTATGCGTCCAATGACCCGAACACCCTGGTCATCTGGGAAGCGCAGTTTGGCGACTTTGCCAACGGCGCGCAGGTGGTCATCGACCAGTTCATCGCCTCGGGCGAAGTGAAATGGGGCCGCGTCAACGGCATCACGCTGATGCTGCCGCACGGCTACGAAGGCCTGGGGCCGGAGCACAGCTCGGCGCGCCTGGAGCGCTTCATGCAGCTGTCGGCCGACACCAACATGCAGGTGGTGCAGCCGACGACGGCCAGCCAGATCTTCCACGTGCTGCGCCGCCAGATGGTGCGCAACTTGCGTAAGCCTCTGATCATCATGACGCCCAAGTCGCTCCTGCGGAACAAGGACGCCGCCTCGCCGCTGTCCGAGTTCACCAAGGGAGGGTTCCAGACGGTGATCCCCGAGCAGAACCAGGACGTGGTGAAGAACGCTGCCAAGGTCAAGCGCCTGATCGCCTGCTCGGGCAAGGTGTACTACGACCTGGTCAAGCGCCGCACCGAAATCGAAAGCCTGGACGTCGCCATCGTGCGCGTCGAGCAGCTCTATCCGTTCCCGCACAAGGCGTTTGCTGCAGAACTCAAGCGCTTCCCCAAGGTGACCGAGATCGTTTGGTGCCAGGACGAGCCGCAAAACCAGGGTGCCTGGTTCTTTGTGCAGCACTACATTCACGAAAACATGGTCGACGGCCAGAAGCTGGGCTACTCAGGCCGCGCTGCGTCGGCGTCGCCAGCCGTGGGCTATTCGCACTTGCACCAAGAGCAGCAGAAGTCGCTGGTCGAAGGTGCGTTCGGAAAGCTCAAGGGGTTTGTGCTGTCCAAGTAAGGCGGCGATCCGACTCCAGTCCAAACCCTAAAGAAATTCCGAAAGATTGATATGGCTATCGTAGAAGTCAAAGTTCCGCAGCTCTCCGAATCCGTGGCGGAAGCCACCATGCTCAACTGGAAGAAGAAGGCCGGCGAAGCCGTCGCCATCGATGAAATCCTGATCGAGATCGAAACCGACAAGGTGGTGCTCGAAGTCCCCGCGCCCGCCGCTGGTGTGCTGATCGAAATCGTGCAAGGCGACGGCGCGACCGTGGCTGCCGAGCAGCTGATTGCCCGCATCGACACGGCAGCGGTCGCTGGTGCCTCCGCTCC
>JBATPF010000290.1:0-1907 GCA_049291355.1 Giesbergeria sp. | reverse complement strand
GTGCCATGCCGATCAGCAGCGGCCGGCTCGGTCGTTCCCCCAGCGCCAGGAAACCAAACAGCGCGGTAAAGAACACCTGCGTCTGCATCAGCACGCTGGCCAACGCGGCGGTCATGCCCAGCTTCAGTGCGAAGAAACCAAAACTGAACTGCGCCACGCCCTGGACCATGCCAAAACCCACCACCCAGCGCCAGCCAATGCGCGGTGGGCGGATCAGAAAAACCATGGGCAACGCCGCCGCGATGTAGCGCACGGTGCCCAGTTCAAAGGGGGTGAAGCTCTCCAGGCCCCACTTCATGGCAATGAAATTGAGCCCCCAGATGATGACCACGGCCAGCGCAGCAAGCAGATCGAGCGTGCCCATGGCGCCCGGCTCCTGCCGGGCGGCGGCGTTCACTGCACCGCCTGTGCCGCAGTTATTTGCGCTTGCACCTGCTGCGCGAGCGCCATGTCGCCGGGGGTTTCAGGGCTGAAATGGTTCACCTCGCGCGGCGCGCCCGTCGCGTCCAGCGCCACGTAGACGGCCGCGCAGTGCAGCACCATGTGCAGCTCGCTGCTGGCCAGCGCGCCGGTGTGCACTTCAATGGCCAGGCTCATGCTGGTCTCGCCGGTGAAGGCAAGGTGCGCGCGCACCTCCACCAAGTCGCCGGCGTGCACCGGCCGCAAAAAGTGGGCGTTGCCGACAAAAGCTGTCACGCAGTCGCTGCGCGCCCAGGCCGACGCGCAGGCAAAGCCGGCCTCATCCACCCAGCCCAGCACGCTGCCGCCGGAGACGCGGGCGCCCGCGTGGGTGGTGAGGTGCGGGGCCAGAAAACGCAGGGTGATGGAGTGCATGGAGGTGCGTGGTTTCGCAAAGACGAAAGCGCATTATTCCTGAGAGTCGATCTTTGCGAACACTATCAAATACGTAGCTGCTAGCGCTTGTACAGTAAGCGCTAGAGGCCTATTTGACCAAATATTTCTGCAGGTAGTGCCCGGTATAACTGGCCGGCTCGGCCGCCACGGCTTCTGGCGTGCCCTGCGCCACCACGCTGCCGCCACCCGCGCCGCCCTCGGGACCCATGTCGATGATCCAGTCGGCGGTTTTGATGACGTCCAGGTTGTGCTCGATGACGACGATGGTGTTGCCGGCGTCGCGCAGCTGGTGCAGCACCTTGAGCAGCAAATCGATGTCGGCAAAGTGCAGGCCCGTGGTGGGCTCGTCCAGGATGTAGAGGGTGCGGCCAGTGTCGCGTTTGCTGAGTTCTTGCGCCAGCTTGACCCGCTGCGCTTCGCCGCCCGAGAGCGTGGTCGCGCTTTGCCCCAGGCGCAGGTACGACAGGCCCACGTCGAGCAGGGTTTGCAGTTTGCGGGCGATGGTGGGAACGTCCTTGAAGAAAGCGTAAGCGTCTTCCACCGTCAGTTCCAGAATGCCCGCAATGTTGCGGCCCTTCCACTGCACTTCCAGGGTTTCGCGGTTGTAGCGCTGGCCGTGGCAGATGTCGCAGGGCACGTACACATCCGGCAGAAAGTGCATTTCCACCTTCACCACGCCGTCGCCCTGGCAGGCTTCGCAGCGCCCGCCCGCCACGTTGAAGCTGAAGCGCCCGGGGCCGTAGCCGCGTTCCTTGGCGAGGTTGGTCTCGGCCATCAATTCGCGGATCGGCGTGAACAGGCCGGTGTAAGTGGCAGGGTTGCTGCGCGGCGTGCGGCCAATGGGGCTTTGGTCGACGTTGATGACCTTGTCGAAGTACTCGATGCCCTCAATGGCCTCGTGCGCCGCCGGCTCGTCGTGCGCGCGGTACAGCTGGTGCGCCACCGCCTTGTGCAGCGTGTCGTTGACCAGCGTGCTCTTGCCCGAACCCGATACGCCGGTCACGCAGGTGAACAGCCCCACCGGGAAATCCACGCTCACGCCCTGCAGGTTG
>JBATPF010000289.1:0-2454 GCA_049291355.1 Giesbergeria sp. | reverse complement strand
CTCGAACCCGACAAGACGCTAGCGCAGATCATTCCCGGGGCCGTGGACGAAGTGGGTGGCCCGACCATCCTCGCCACCTTCACCGTGATTGCCGCGTTGCTGCCCATGGCGTTTGTCTCGGGGCTGATGGGCCCGTACATGAGCCCCATCCCCATCAACGCCAGCATGGGCATGCTGCTCTCCCTGGCGATTGCCCTGGTGGTCACGCCCTGGCTGGCGCGCCGGTGGATGAAACCGCACCACGGCCAAACCGGAGAAGGCCCGGCAAAACCTTCTGGCATGGCGCGGCGCATCACGCCGCTGTTCACGCGCATCTTCACGCCGCTGCTTGATGACAAACGCGGCGGGCGCAACCGCGCCCTGCTGGGCGTGGGCGTGGCGCTGCTGATCGCCATCTCGGTGGCGCTGCCGGCCACCGGGCTGGTGCTGCTCAAGATGCTGCCGTTTGACAACAAATCGGAGTTCCAAGTGGTGGTCGACATGCCTGCCGGCACGCCGGTCGAGCGCACGGCCGCCGTGATGCACGAGCTGGGTGCCTACCTCGCCACCGTGCCCGAGGTCACCGACTACCAGGCCTACGCCGGCACCGCCGCACCGATCAACTTCAACGGCCTGGTGCGCCAGTACTACCTGCGCGCTGGGGGCGAGGTGGGCGACATCCAGGTCAATCTGGTGGACAAGCACGCGCGCGACGCGCAAAGCCACGCCATTGCCACGCGCGTGCGCCCGCCGCTGCAGGAAATTGCCAAGCGCTTTGGCGCCAACGTCAAAGTGGTGGAAGTGCCGCCCGGCCCGCCCGTGCTCTCGCCCATCGTCGCCGAAATCTACGGGCCGGACGCCGAAGGCCGGCGCGAAGTGGCCAAAGCCGTGCGCGGCGTGTTCGAAGCAACCACCGGCCTGGTGGATGTGGACGACACCAGCATTGCCGACGCCCCGCGCCAGCTCGTGCTGGTGGACCGCCGCAAGGCCGCTCTGCTGGGTGTGCCGCAGCAAGCCATCGTGACCACGCTGCGCGCTGGGCTGGCGGGGGAAGCAACGACCTACCTGCACGACCAGAGCAAGTACCCGGCTGCCGCCATGCTGCAGTTGCCGCCCGAGCAGCAAGGCAACCTCTCGGCCCTGCTGCAGCTCACGGTGCGCTCGGCCAGCGGTGCGCTGGTGCCGATTCGCGAGCTCGTCACCGTGAGCGACACCTTGCGCGAGCAGCCCGTGCACCACAAAGACTTGCTGCCGGTGAACTACGTGCTCGCCGACATGGCCGGCAAGGTGGACAGCCCGCTGTACGGCATGTTCGAGATGCGCAGCAGCATCGCCAAGCTGCCTATGCCCGGTGGCGGCCAGCTAGGCGAATACTTCATCCACCAGCCCAGCGACGCGTGGCGCGGCTACGCGCTCAAGTGGGACGGCGAGTGGCAGATCACCTACGAGACCTTCCGCGACATGGGCACCGCCTACGCCGTGGGCCTGATCCTGATCTACCTGCTGGTGGTGGCGCAGTTTGGCAGCTACCTCACGCCGCTCATCATCATGGCCCCCATTCCGCTGACCATCATTGGCGTGATGCCGGGCCACGCGCTGCTGGGCGCGCAGTACACCGCCACCAGCATGATCGGCATGATTGCGCTGGCCGGCATCATCGTGCGCAACTCCATTCTGCTGGTGGACTTCATCAACCTGCAGGTGCGAAGCGGCGTCGAATTCCGGCAGGCCATCATTCACTCGGCCATCACGCGCGCCCAGCCCATCGTGCTGACCGGGCTGGCCGCCATGCTGGGAGCGTTCTTCATCCTGGACGACCCGATCTTCAATGGCCTGGCGATTTCGCTGATCTTTGGCATTGCCGTCTCCACCGTGCTCACGCTGGTGGTCATTCCCACCCTGTATTACGCGGCGTACCGCAAACGCCTGCACCGGCTGCTGCCGCCTGCAGAAACGGCAACGCTATCTCATTCATAGCTGCTAGCGCATACGCAATAAGCGCTACAGGCCTATTTTATTGATAAAAATGACCCAAAGCTACCTTGATCTGACCCGCGAAATTTCAGCCGAAATTCAAAAGCTGCGCGCCGACATTCCCGACACCCTGCGCGGCTTTTCCGCCATGGCGCAGGCCGCCGGCCAGCCCGGCGTGCTGGACGCCAAAACCAAGGAGCTGATTGCCATGGCGCTGTCGGTGTCCTCGCGCTGCGACCCCTGCATTGGCTACCACGCGCAGGCCCTGGTGAAGTACGGCGCCAGCCGCGCCGAGCTGACTGAGATGCTGGGCATGGCGGTCTACATGGGCGGCGGGCCTTCGCTGATGTACGCCGCCAAGGCCTCCGCCGCCTTCGACGAATTTGCCGCCCTGGCCGCGCCGGCCACGGCCTGACCCCATCGGAGACCTCTCATGCCCCGCCAGCGCCTCACCACCCACGCCGTCGCGGTTGCACTCGCCGCCGCCAGCCTGTGGTGCGC
>JBATPF010000288.1:0-2526 GCA_049291355.1 Giesbergeria sp. | reverse complement strand
GGCAGGCCGCAGCGCGAAAGGAGCTGAAATCGTGTTCGCCTTCCAGCATGCGCGCCGCCTTGGACATGGCATCGCCGTCGAGCGGGCGAAACACCCAGCCCACGCGCCCGGCGTCGACGCTGGGGCGCACGGGCGACTGGAGCAGTACATAGGCATAGCGGCGCGCCGTGGCACTGGCGCGGGCGTGGAAACGGTCGGGTACGGCGCGTGCCCACTGCACGGCGATGTCGGGCGGCAGAAAACGATTGGTGCCACGCACCCACGCAGAATCCGGACGCTGCACCCGGGCATCAAAATGCACTACCTGCATCAGGCCATGTACGCCAGCGTCGGTGCGGCCAGCGCAGAGGGTCGAGATGCGGGCGGTTCCATCCGCGCAAAAGCGGGCCAATGCCGCTTCAAGATGGTCCTGAACCGTATTGCCCGAACTCTGGCTCTGCCAGCCGCTGTAATGCTGGCCGCTGTAGCTCAGACCCAGGGCGATCCGGCCGCTCAATGCCGCAAACCTAATTCAGTTCGCTGAGCATGCGCTGGGCGCGCGCCTTGAGCTCGCCGCCCGATTCCGCGATGACTTCCTCAATCAGGGTGCGAGCGCCGTCGCTGTCACCAATGGCGTTGAACTCGTGCGCAAGAGCGAGCTTGGTGGCAAGCGGGTCTTCTTGCACTTCAGATGCAGCTTCTGCCGGCGCACGTTCTGTCGTGGGGCCCGCCGCATCGGTGGCGTTGAGGTCCAGTGACAAATGGCCCAGGTCAAAATCCATCAGACCGGAAT
Organism: Giesbergeria sp.; assembly: GCA_049291355.1. Classification (GTDB taxonomy): domain Bacteria; phylum Pseudomonadota; class Gammaproteobacteria; order Burkholderiales; family Burkholderiaceae_C; genus Simplicispira. The sequence goes on along the minus strand of JBATPF010000288.1, from coordinate 1,754 downwards.
CCGAGGGGATGAAGGGCGTGGGCTGGCTCACCTCCAACGGTTGGGGTTGTGTGTCGAGCGAAGGAAGGTCCATCGGGAAATCGAGATCGTCGGGTCGTGCGGCGTGCGCTAAAGGCGCCGGGCCAGTGGGAGGGGTCCATGCGGGCTCTTGTGCCGGCTCGCTGGTGGTGGCTGCTGCTGCTGCCGCCGCCGCGGCAAAGCTGCCAGCCGCTGCGGAGGCGGCGGGCACAGAGACTGGGGCGGGTGGCGCCTCCGTCAAGACATCGTCTGGCAAGTCCAGGTCCAGATCAAGGTCCAGATCTGCCGGAAGCGACGGCGGCCCTTCGGACGCACCATAGGTACTGGCAAAACTGCTGGGGGGCGTGAACTCAGGGGCTTCAACGGCTTGGCCGCCGGGTTGGTAGAAACGATTGTCCGGATCGAGTTCGCGGCCCAGTTCGGTCACGCGGTTCCAGTCGGTGCCTTGGCCATTGGATATGCGGTAGATATCTTTGGCGACCACTTCCAGCGCTTTGCGATCCTGGCGCTTGGCATAAATTTCAGCCAGCTTGGCGTGCACGGAAATGCGGTCCGGGTTGTGGCGGATCGCTTCCTTCAAAATTTCTTCGGCCTGCAGATCGCGGCCATAGGCCAAGTAGACATCGGCCTCGGCCACCGGATCCACGTCTCCGCCTGCGTCAAGCTGGCTGGGGGAGTAGGCCATCGAAGAACCGGTGGAGCTGTCGTTGCCAGCGGTATCGACACGTTGACCGCCACTGGCCCCAAAGAAGGAGTCGGGCTGGAGCTTGCTTTCCAGGAAAGAGCTATCAACGCCTGCGTTGGCGCGCCGGTTTTGTGCCACGCGGTAGCCGCCATAACCGAGCAGGAGCAGCAAGAGCAGGGCCGCGCCCGGGATGAGTGGCTCGTCGATCAGGCCGGCGACGAAGCCGGGTTCTTCCGCGGGAGCTGCGGGAGCCGGGGTTGCTGCGGCAGGAACCGGTGCGGACGCGGGCACCATCTCACTGGTGGCGATCGTGCCCGGTGCGGAAGCGGCTGCGGCGGGCTCCGAACTGCTTGCAGCGGGGGCTGGTGCTGCTGCGTCGGGCGCGGAGCTGCTTGCGGCTACCGCAGGGGCCGTGGCTGCAGGGGCAGGCGTGGTTTCGCCAGCAACGGGCGTTGCGGGCAAAGCCGCAGCGACGGGGCTGGTGATGGCGGCACCAGGTGCTGCACTGCCCGCGACGCCACTCGGCACAGCTGCCGTGCCGCCCGCATCTGCGGAGGCGAGTTTGTTCAACTCGCTGATGTTCTTGGAGAGTTCTTCAACGCGGGCCGAAGCTTCGTTGGCTTGCTTGCGCGCGGCCAGAGCCTCGGGCGTGGCCTTGCTGCCCTTGACGGCGCCTTTGGAAAGGGTGAGCTTGTCGGGTGAAGTGCTGGCTGGCGTTTGCTCCTGCACTTGTGCCTGCACGCGCCCGCTCTCGCTGCGGCCGGCGGCTGTGGTTTCTGCTGTTGCGGTAGTGCCAGCCAGCTTGCGGCGGTAGCCGTTGAAGTCGCGGCTTTGCGCGGCAATGGTCTGGCGCGCTTCGGCTGCCGGCGTGGCACTGGCCTGGGCGGCATCGGGCAATTGCAGGACTGCGCCTGCCTTGAGGCGGTTCACGTTGCCGCCGATGAAAGCGTCCGGGTTGGCGCGCAGCAGAGCGACAAGCATCTGGTCAAGCGAGATATCGCGCGGCCGATGCGTGTTGGCAATGCGGCCGGCCGTGTCGCCTGCCTTCACG
>JBATPF010000287.1:0-2361 GCA_049291355.1 Giesbergeria sp. | reverse complement strand
GGGCAATCGCTGTCCGCGCACCATCAACATGGTGACCATTGGCGACGACTTGCTGCGAGAAACCTCCAAGGAATTCGGCCCGAAGATTGAGGCCCTGGTGGTCTACAACAGCAACCCGCTGGCCGTCGCACCGGAGTCGGGCAAGGTGGCGCGCGGCTTTGCGCAGGAAAATGTGTTCACGGTGGTACTGGAGCATTTCCAGACCGATACCGCCGACACCGCCGACTACATCCTGCCGGCCACCACGCAGCTGGAACACTGGGACGTGCACTTGGCCTATGGCCACACCGATGTGCTGCTGAATCGCCCGGCGATTGCGCCGTGCGGCGAAGCGCGCTCCAACGCGCGCATCTTTCGCGAGCTGGCCGCGCACATGGGTTTCAACGAGGCTTGCTTTGCCGACAGCGACGAGCAATTGTGCCAACAGGCCTACGGCGAAAAGATCAATTTCAACGAATTGCTGGACCAAGGCTTTGCCACGCTGCCGATTCCGGACGCTCCATTTGCCGCTGGAAACTTTCCGACCGCATCCGGCAAGTGCGAATTTTTCAGCGCTGCGCTGGCGGCTTCCGGGCAGGACGGCTTGCCCAACCATTTACCCAACTACGAAACATTGGGACAATCCGCCGCGTACCCGCTGGCGATGATTTCGCCGCCGGCGCGCAACTTCCTGAATTCCACCTTTGTCAACGTCGCCAGCCTGCAAAAGCAGGAAGGCCGGCCGCTCGTGGAAATCCACCCGCAGGACGCTGCGGCTCGCGGCATTGCCGACGGCGCGGTGGTGCGGGTATTCAACGACCGGGGCAGCTACGTGTGCCACGCGGTGCTGACCGACCGCGCCCGCCCCGGTGTGGTCAACGGCCTGGGCATCTGGTGGCGCAAGCTGGGCCTGGCGGGCACCAACGTCAACCAGCTCACTAGCCAGGCGCTGACCGACATGGGCCAGGGGCCGACGTTTTACGACTGTCTGGTAGAGGTGGAAGCCGCTACAGCGGCGTCAATCACTATCAATAAATGAGCTTATAACGCTTTATGGATAAGCGCTAGAGGCGATTTTTATTGATTATTTTCGCCAGTAGTTGTTGGCGGCCGAGACGGTCTGAAAGTTGATGGCGATCACCTGCGAGGCGGCCGTCAGTCCGTCGGCCGACTGCGCGTACTCGGGCCGCAACTGTTTGAGCGTCTCCATGTCCGGCTGGGTGTATTTCACACCGCGGCGGCTCAGCGTGATGGCCAATTCAAAGCCTTCTTGGGGCGTGGCAGTGATGAGGGAAGGCAGCCAAGTGTCGGCCATGTGTTTTTCTCCTTTGAATCGTGGGACATGCAAGCCGGGCAGCGCCAGCTGGCCATCCACTGTAGCCAGCTGCACGGCCAGCGGCATCGCCGTCCCCAAGGAACCCTGTCGCAAGTAGGCGCACCGCACGCCGCAGTGGATTCAGCGTTCGTTGCTGGGCGAAGCGGCAGCTGGCGTGCAGTACGCGTAAGCCCAGTAATGCGGCCACTGCGTGAACGTGCCGGCGGCCGCCCCAGCCGCGCGCACGGCCGCATGCAGTGCCTCGGCATCCGGGAAATTCTTCAGAATGCGGTGCACCGAGCCGTCCCGCAGCGGGCGCAGTTGCCAGGTGTCGCCCTCTGCATCGGTGTCGCACAGCGGGGTACTGCTGCCGGCAACAAAGCGGTTGTCCAGCAACACGACGCGCGCACCCGGAGCGAGCGAGGCGTGCAGGCACGCGAGAAATTCCACACGCCGCGCCAGCGGCACATGCGAAAACCAGAAACCCGCAAAGGCGGCGTCGAACGCCGGTACAACGGTGGGCGGCGCGTAGGCATCGCCCACCACCCAGTGCACATGTGCGCCCAGGCTGCGCGCACGCGCCATGCGCAATGTCTCGGGGGCAGCGTCAAGGCCCCACACGCTGCGCGCTACCGGGGCGATGAACTGCGTCCAGTAGCCGGTGCCGCAGGCGATTTCCAGCACCTGCGCACCGGCAAAGCGCGCTGGCAGCCACGCCTCGATGGCGCGCAAGTCACTTTGTCGTTCGCTCTTGCGGTAGACCGCGTCGTATTCCTCGGCGCGGGCGGCGTAGTAGGCCCGCATTTCGGGGCCGCCCTGCCGAGCATCGGGATCTGCGCTCACGGCAATGCCAAGGGTTCGGCCACGGCTTGCTCGATGGCGCCACACAGGCTGGCGCCACTGAGTCCTTTCATCTCCATGCGCAGCAAGTCGCCCGGCTGGAGGTAGTCGGTGCTGGCCTGGCCGGAATCCTGCACCTCGGCGCGGCGCTTGGCGGCAATGTTGCTGAAGCCCCGCGCTGACTCCGCGCGGCCCTGGGCGCCCAGCGCCGCGGCTGTGGCCAACGG
>JBATPF010000286.1:0-4175 GCA_049291355.1 Giesbergeria sp. | reverse complement strand
ACTCGGCCACATCGGCCAGGCGCAGATGCATCCAGGCGATGTGTTTGAAGTCACCACGCCGGGCGGGGGTGGTTTCGGGGTGCCAGAAAATTAGAGGAAAAATGGCCTCTAGGGCTTATCCCGTATGCACTGGCAGCTATGGATTCAGGAGTTTTCTTGCTTGGGCGCAGGGCGCACTGCAGCCGCGGCCTCGCTGCCCTCGCCGCTGCCGGAGAGCGGCGGCGGCACGTCCCGGCCTGCCAGGCGAGCCCGAAACAGCCCGGTGCGCATGAGGAAGATGTTGGTCACCGGCACCGTGACCGCCAGGAACACCGCAATCAGCAGGCCGTGCGCCGCCACGGCGTGGCTTTGCAGCGAGAAATACAGCACGGTGCCATACATCACGCACCAGCAGCCCAGCGTGGCAATAACCGCCGGCGCATGCACGCGCTCGAAAAACGTGCGCAAGCGCATCAGGTTGAAGGAGCCAATCAGCGCAATCAGCGCACCGGCCAGCACCAGCAGCGAGACCGCTATGTCCGCCCACAGCGGCAACGCAATCACTCGATCACCTCGCCGCGCAGAAGGAATTTCGCCATAGCCATCGAGCTGACAAAGCCCAGCAGCGCAATCAGCAGTGCCGCTTCAAAATAGTTGCTGCTGCCTTGGTGGATGCCCAGCACCAGCATCAAGAGCATGCCGTTCAGGGCCAGGCAGTCGAGCGCCAGCACGCGGTCTTGCGCGGTGGGGCCGCGCAGCACGGGAACCAGCGAGCAGCCCATGGCCAGCACCAGAATGACTAGGGCAGCAGGCAGGGCGTAGGAAAGCACCGGGTTCATTCGAAGATTTCCATGAGCGGGCGCTCATAGCGCGCCTTGATGTGGGCCACAAAGGCCGGGCGGTCGCCCAGTTCCAGCACATGCAGCATCAGCATGCTGTGGTCGCTGGAGAGTTCGGCCCACGAGGTTCCGGGGGTGATGCAGACAATCATCGCCAGCACCGCCAGGGCGTTCGGGTCGCGCAGCTCCAGCGGAATGTGCACGAAGCCGGCAGGATGGCGGCGCAGGTGTGGAAACAGAAACAAGCGCAGCGTGCCCCAGTTGGACTCAATGGTGTCGGCCGCCACACGCAGGCCCAGTCGAAGAACGGTGATGGGGTGGCGCACGCGCACCGGCAGTGGGCGCAGGCCGCGCGTGAGCAGCGGAATCGCCACGCCCAGCACCAAACCGATCAGTGCGTCGCCCAAGCCCAGGCTGCGATTGAGCACCATCCACAGCACGAACAGTGCGAACGACAGCAGCGGGGCCGGCAGCAAGCGCTTCATGGCGTGCCCTCTGCGGTTTCGTCGGGGGTAGAGCCTGCGGCCACGCTGGGCACCGGTTCCGCGCCCAAGATCGCCTGCACATAGCCACTAGGCGCGTGCAGCGCATCGGCCGTGGCCTGTGTGTAGCGCAGCGCCGGCCCGGCGGCCACGCTCAGCAGCACGCAGGCAAGCAGCAGCACGGCGATTGGAATGCCTTCGGCCAGGCCCACGCGCAAAGGCCCGCGCCCCTGCGCAGTCCAGAAATGCGCGATGCCGGCACGCACCAGCGCGGTGAGTGCAAAGAAGCCACTGGTGATCAGCACCGCAAGAAATGCCCATCCGGTGAGCCCGGGCTGCGCCCCGGCCGATGCGGCAAGCCCCAGCGGGTTGAACAGTGCGTTCAGCATGGCGAATTTGCCCACGAATCCAGGCAGCGGAGGCAGCCCCGAGAGCATGAGCGTGCACATCAAAAAAGCCAGCCCCACGAAGGCGGTGGCGGCCGGAATGGGGCGGCCCACCAAGGCTTGCTCTTCTTCGTCCAGGTTGAATCCCCGCGTGGGCTCCAGCCGCGCGTTGAGAAACGGGGCTGCTTCGCTTTTGGGTTCGTAAGGGTCGGCGCCTTCGAGCGGGCTGCGCCAGCGGTCGAGCACGTCGCCGAGCAAAAACAGGGCGCTGATGGCCAGCGTGGAGGCGGGCAGGTAATACAGCATGGCCGCAGTGAGCAGGTTCTGCCCGAAGCCGGCGGCGGCCAGCACCGTGCCCGACGACAGCAGGGCCGCGTAGCCCGCCAGGTGCCCCAGGCGCTGCGAGCCCATCATTCCGATGGCGCCAAAGCCCATGGTGAGCATGCCGGCGCCGATCAACCACAGGCTGCCGAACTGTGCCGATGCCCCGGCTTCGCCGCCAAACAACAGCGTCCACAGGCGCAAGATGGAATAGACGCCCAGTTTCGTCATTAGCGCAAACAGCGCAGCCACGGGTGCGGTGGCTGCGCTGTAGGCGGGCACCAGCCAGAAGTTCAGTGGCCAGACGGCCGCCTTGATGAGAAAAGCCGTCGCCAGGATGCCCGCGGCGGCGTGCAGCAGGCCCCGGTCGGATGCGCGCAGGCTCGGAATGTGTTGCGACAGATCGGCCATGTTCAGCGTGCCGGTGATGCCATAGAGCATGGACACGCCAATCAGAAAAAGCGCCGATGCCGCCAGGTTGATGGCAATGTAGTGCATGCCCGAGAGCACCCGCGCGCGCCCCGAGCCGTGCAGCAGCAGGCCGTAGGAAGCCGCCAGCGTCACCTCGAAAAAAACGAACAGATTGAACAGGTCCGCCGTCAGGAAAGCGCCCGCCAGCCCCATCAACTGCAGCTGGAACAGAACGTGGAAATGCACGCCCACGCGGTGCCAGCGCGCGCAGGCAAACAGCGCTGCAGCCAGCCCCACCAAACTGGTCAGCACCAGCATCAGTGCGGAGAGCCGATCAAGCGCCAGCACAATGCCAAACGGAGCCTGCCAGTTCCCTGGCAAATACACCCCCACAGCTTGGGGGGCGCCTTCGTTTGCCGCGCGCAGCAGCAGCAGGCAAGAGACGCCCAGCAGCGCCGCGCAGGAGCCCACATTGAGGGCCATCTTGAGGCGGTGGCGTTCTTCGCCCAGTAGCAACATGAGCGCCGCCACCAAGAGCGGCAGCAGCACTGGCACCAGCATCAGGTGCTGCATCTGGGCGGCATCGGCGAGGCCGGTCATGGCCGCGCTCCGTCATCGTCGGGCTCCATGCCTTCGGGCGGCTCCACGCCATCGACGTGGTCGGTGCCCGAGAGGCCGCGCGAGGCCAGCAGCACCACCAGAAACAGCGCCGTCATGGCAAAGCCGATGACAATGGCGGTGAGCACCAGTGCCTGCGGCATCGGGTCAGCGTAGTGGGCCAGGTCTTGCGGCACGCCAGCGCGCAGCACCGGTTCCTTGCCGGTGGCCAGGCCGAGCCGCCCCATGCTGAAGATGAACAAGTTGACCGCATAGGAAATGAGCGAGAGCCCCATGATCACCTGGAAGGTGCGCGGGCGCAGCAGCAGCCAGACGCCCGAGCCGGTCAGTACGCCAATCGACAGTGCCAGGGTGAGCTCCATCAAGCGCCTCCTGCCTGAGCCGCAGCTTCTTCCAGCCGGCGGGCGTGGGCCCGGTGGCCGCGAACGGATTGGTGGGCGATGGAAGTGAGGATGAGCAGCGTGGCTCCCACCACCAGTGCGAACACGCCGGTATCAAAGAACATGGCGCTCGCCACATGCACTTCGCCGAGCAGCGGCAGGGTGAGGTGGGCGGTGTGCGTGGTCATGAACGGATAGCCCCAGACCAGCGAACCCAGGCCGGTGGCCAGGGCTGCGAGCAGGCCGGCTGCCATCCAGCGGCGCGGGTACAGCGTGAAGTGGGCTTCCACCCACTGCGTTCCCGAGATGGTGTACTGCAGCACGATGGCGGCCGAGAACACCAAGCCGGCGACAAAACCGCCGCCCGGCGCGTTGTGTCCGCGCAGGAACAGGTAGACCGCTACCAGCGTGGCAAACGGCAGCAGCAGGCGCACCAGAACGGCGGGCACGCGCAAGTAGCCCACGGCGGTGTCAGCTGCCAGGCGTGGGTTGATCAGGTCGGTGTCCAGGTCGGCTGGCAAGGCACGCTGCTGCGGTGGCAGGTCGAGCATCTCGATGGCGGGGCGAAAGCGCCGGAGCAGCGCGTAGACAGTGAGCGCCACCACGCCCACCACCACGATTTCGCCAAAGGTGTCGAAAGCGCGGAAATCCACCAGCATCACGTTGACTACGTTGGCGCCGCCCCCGCCCGTGAGCGCGTGCTCCAGGAAAAACGTCGAGGTGCTGCGGGGAAACGGGCGGCTCAGCATGGCAAAGGAC
>JBATPF010000285.1:0-13303 GCA_049291355.1 Giesbergeria sp. | reverse complement strand
GCCACGCCCCGCGTGACCTGGGCGCTGATGCGCGCGGGGTTGAGGCTGTCGGGGTCCACCCAGATGCGGCGCAGGCGCTCTTGCACCTCGGGCTTGGCCAGGTCGGCCAGCGCCAGGCGGTGGCTGCGCGGGTCGGGGAAAGGCGTGTAGGTGGCGCCGCTCTTGCTGAATTCTGCGTAGACCTCAATGACCGTGCCGACATCGACCACCAGTACGAAGGGCGGGCGGCCTTCGCCAGCGGGCAGCGCGCGGGCGTAGGCCTCGCCCTGGCTGCGGGCGCGCAACAGGCCGTCGTCAAAGCCCTTGGTGTGGGCGCCGGCCTTGAGCTTCTTGGCTTCGAGCACAAAGTGGCCGCGCCGGTAGCAGTCGATGCGCCCGGCACTGGTGCTGCCGTTGCCGTGGCTGAAGGTGACCGGGCGCTCGAACATGTAGTCTTGTTCAACCGTGGCGTGCGGCTTGGCGACGCCGAGCAGCTCGCACAGCTCCAGGACGAAGCTTTGCGCGGTGGCCAATTCGCTGGCGGTGGTGCCGGCCCAGCGGGCAATGAAAGTCTGGGTGGCGGCAGGGTCAACCGGGGCGAGTGGCGTCAAGGGCATGCGCGGGATGATAGTGGGGCCTGCACGCCGCACTGGATATTGAAGCGCTGACGGTAGGTTTGCGTGCGGCCGGTTTGTCTATGGGGTCGATCGCACTCGCACCGCCGAAGCTTGCCCTGAAGAGCCAAGAATTTCATTCATTTCGGCCTCTAGCGCTTACTCAGAATACGTTTTCAGCTATACAAAAAGGAGCAAACAACAAAGACCAGCGTGTCGCCTTGCTGGCCTTTGCTTTGCAGCGCCGCGCGAGTCCCCAGCGATCTTAGGGCGGGCTGGATTTCAACCGGCTGGATTGCATTGATGCAAAAAATTGCGCGAAATATCCAACGACATGGCCAGTGCTCGCTGCTGGGCCGCGCACACAGCGTCGTGCAATGCGGCATCAAAGCCGCGCTCGGCCAGCACGTTCAGGGCGGCCTCTGTCGTGCCGTTTTTGGAGGTCACACGTTTGCGCAGTGCCGCATATTCAGTGTCCTCCGACTGGGCAAGAAGCACCGAGCCGGCCAAGATGTCCAACACCAGTTGCTTAGCTTCCGCAGTGTCGAAACCCAGCGCTTCTGCTGCGGCTTGGAAGCTTTCCAGGAACTGGAACACGTAGCCTGGCCCACTGCCGCTGATGGCGGTGACGGCGTCCATTTCTTCGTCCGAACGAACGGAAAACACCCGTCCGGCAACCGACAGCACGCCTTCTGCCAAAGCTTTGTCTGCCTCGCTCACGCCAGCTGCGGGCAACATGCCAGTCACCCCGGCCCCCACCAGGGCGGGCGTGTTGGGCATAGCCCGGACCACGCGCGAAGAGCCAAAGCACCGGACCAGGTCGGGCAGCGAGACACCGGCGGCAATGCTCAGGTGTAAGGGATCGGCCAGAAACCCCACCGTGGCGTTGGCCGCCGCCTGCACCATGTCGGGCTTGAGTGCCCAAACCACGATGCTGGCCTGCTGCAATGAAGCATCGGCACGGGCAAGCACCCGAACTCCCAGTTGTTCTCGCAGCACGGCTTGCTGCGGCGGATGCGGCTCAACAACGACGATGTTCTTGAGGGGCCAGCCGGCCCGAACCAGCCCCCCCAACAGCGCACAGGCCATTTGCCCGCCCCCAATGAAAGCAATGGGCAGGATGGACGGATCGAGGGGGAACATAAGTAAGCTCACTTCCAACGGTAAGGCGGCGGCTGGCGGCACCGACGCAAGCTTTCACCAAGGCGACGCTTGTTGCTTCGCTTGCCTAGGGACGTCCATGTAAGGACATCCCTAGTGGGCCAAAATTCTGGACAAAAAATCCTTGGCCCTGGGCGAGCGTTCCGCCGAGGGATCGAAGAAATCGCTGGTGGAGCAGTCCTCCACAATCGCGCCTTGGTCCATGAACACCACCCGATGGCTCACCTTGCGTGCAAAGCCCATTTCATGGGTCACACACATCATGGTCATGCCCTCCCGGGCCAGTCGCACCATGACGTCAAGCACCTCGCCGACCATTTCGGGATCCAGGGCAGAGGTAGGTTCGTCAAACAACATGACCACCGGATCCATGCTCAAAGCCCGCGCAATGGCAACACGCTGCTGCTGGCCGCCAGAGAGCTGACCGGGAAATTTGTCTTTGTGCGCCAACAGGCCCACCCGCTCCAGCATCGACAGCCCCCGGCTGGTGGCGTCGTCCTTGCTGCGGCGCAGCACCTTGATTTGCGCGAGGTTGAGGTTTTCCATCACGCTCAGGTGCGGAAACAACTCGAAGTGCTGGAACACCATGCCCACGCGGGCCCGCAAGCGCGAAAGATTGACCTTGGGGTCGTGCAAGCGGTCGCCATCCACCACGATCTGGCCCCGCTGAATGGGCTCCAGACCATTGATTGCTTTGATCAACGTGCTCTTGCCGGACCCCGAAGGGCCGCACACGACGACCACCTCGCCTTTGGCAACCTGCAGGCTGCAATCCTGAAGTACCTGAAAGTCTCCGTACCACTTGGAGACTTCTTGAGCGTCAATCACCACATTCACCTCGCAATGGCCACGCGGGCCTGCAATCGCTTGACCTGCCATGACATCGCATAGCTGATCACAAAATAAACCAGTGCCACAAACAGGTACATCTCTACTAATCGGCCATCGCGCTGCCCGATTTTTGAAGCGGCGCCAAGAAAATCAGTGATTGAGAGCACATACACCAGTGAAGTGTCCTGAAACAAGACAATGATCTGGCTAAGAATCACCGGCGTCATATTGCGCAGCGCCTGCGGCAATACCACCAACCGCATAGTTTGAAAATATCCCATTCCAAGTGCATTGGCCGCTTGCGTCTGCCCTTTTGGAATAGATTGAATTCCCGCCCTGACAATCTCGGCAAAATAGGCCGCTTCAAACAGCGTAAACGTAATCACACTAGACCAAAAAGCCCCAACCTGAATGGGTGTTTTAGATTGAAAAATCCAGGCCAAAGTAAATGGCACCAAGAAATAAAACCAAAATATGACCAGCAACAGAGGAATGGAGCGAATCAGATTGACGTAAGACGCGGCCGCCCATGAAAGGGCCCGAAAGGAGGAGAGCCGCATCATGGCCAGCAACGTCCCCAGCACCGCTCCACCCAGCGCTGCCACGACGGTCAGGGTCAGCGTGAACACCATCCCCACGCGAAAGAGATAACCCAGCGAGCGCTGAACCACTTCAAAATCAAGCTGGTCCATGGTTAAGCCTTCACCCGTTCGCGAATGCCTGGATACCCCATGCCCGGGACAGCCAGTTTGCGCTCCAGCATCCACATCGATGTGACCACCGTCAAATTCACTGCCACATAAATCACCGTTGCCGCTGTGAAGGCCTCGAACACCTGAAAACTGAATTCCTGCATGGAACGCGCAGCAGCGGTCACCTCAATCAAGCCAATGGTCAAGGCCACCGAGCTGTTTTTTATGGTGTTCATCAACTCGGAGGTCATGGGCGGCAATATGGTGCGCATCGCCACCGGCAATAACACATAGCGATAAACCTGCAAGGTGCTTAGGCCGAGGGCAGAAGCCGCCATGCTTTGGCCACGTGGAATGGCTTGAATGCCCGCCCGCACTTGCTCGGCCACGCGCGCCGAAGTAAAAAAGGCCAAACCCAACACCGCTGGAACAAAAGACCCCCAGGGATTCTGCATTTTTTTGATGGAATCACCCATGACTTGGGGCAACAATTCAGGGATGACAAAATACCAAAGAAAAATCTGCACCAGCAGTGGAATGTTTCTAAAAAGATCCACCCAGAGGCCTGCCAAGATCGACACCACCCGTTTGGGCTGTGCCCGCAGTATTCCAACAGCAATGCCAATCAGGAGTGCGAGCAACCACGCACTCAAGGCGACTGTTAGCGTCCATTGGAGGCCGTCCAACAGCGTTTGCCAATAGGTTCCACGGCCATCGGGAGAGGCCTCCCAAAATATCTTCCAATTCCACGGATAATCCATAGGAGGCCTCAGTCTCTTCTGTCGTTCTTATTGATTCAGGCGAACTACACGCCTCGATCGTTAGGATGTGCCAAAGCATCCTTCAGCGGTGCCGGCATCGGGAAGTTCAAATTAATATTCTTTGGTGGAATAGGACTCATAAACCACTTTTTGTACAGCACTTCAAATTCGCCTGATTTCACTAAGTCTCCCAAGGTTTTGTCTACCAGGGCTTTGAAAGCTGGGTCGTCTTTACGAACAATCAAGCCGTAGGGCTCAACACGCAGAGCATCGTCAATGATTCTCCAGTTGCCAGGGTTTGCATTGTTAGCCGCCAAACCTGCCAGCAAAATATCGTCCATCACAAAGGCATCTGTGCGTCCCGTGGTCAGAGCGAGAAAAGAAGCGCCATGGTCTGGGCTCAGGACTTTATTGGTTTCGAACTTCTTCTCCTGCTCGCGTGCATTCAGCAAGCCGATGGAGGTCGAAGCAGAGGTCAGGGAAACCGATTTTCCAGCCAGATCTTCAAAAGACTTGATGGCGCTGTCTTTGCGCACGATCGCTCGAATGCTGGAAACGAAAATGGTATTGCTGAAAGAAACGACCTTCTGGCGCTCGACCGTATTGGTGGAGGGGCCACACACAATGTCAATGGTTCCATTTTGAATCAACGGGATCTGGTTGCTCAATTGGATGGGTTGCAATTTGACTGCGAGTGCCGGCATCTTGAGCTCGGCTTTCACTGCGTCGACGACCTTCATGCAGAGATCCATGGCATAGCCCACTGGTTTTTGCTGATCGTCCAGGTAGGAAAACGGTACCGAAACGTCCCGGTGTCCCAGACGAATTTCCCCCGTTGATTTGATCTTGGCCAAGGTTCCTTCTGCAGTCTGCGCCTGAAGCGGGGCAGCCAAGAGCGTTGCTGTAGCGAAGGCCACCGAGCATATTTTCATGTAAAATTTCATGAGAGTCTCCTTGTTTAAATAAAGGGGATGCCAGTATTAATGGCAGGGTTGAAAGAAGGCGCCGCCGATTGGCTTTGGCGCTTTTTTTGCAGGGCGAGTCGAGTGTGCGTCAAGTGCATATCCAACAACTGCAAGGCCCGCTCGGCGTCGCCGGCAGCACATGCATCCAAAATCATGTGATGCTCGTCTTGCGGGGCCGAACGACCGACAGTTGAAGAAATATAGGTTCTCAAAAATCGATAATTTACCAATACGACATCTTCAATCATTTTTATCAAACGAGGGCGATTACATGGCGCATACAAAGCCATATGAAACGCCACATTCAAATCTCGCCATTCGAGTGGGTCGTCGCTTTGGTCATAAACTGTCAATATTTTTCTGGCGTCCTCAATGATCTGCGGGGTGATCCTTGGAACTGCGAGTTTCAGTGCTTGCATTTCCAAGGCCTGCCGAATGTCCAGCATTTCTTCGACCTCATCGAGGCTGCGATTCGAAACAAATGCGCCTTTGTGCAGCTCCGATGTCAACAATCCTTCCGATTCAAGCTGGTGCAAGGCTTCACGCACGGGCGCACGACTGACGCCATACTTTTCAGCCACTGCCTCTTGGCGAAGTTGAATCCCCGGCGGCAGTACGCCGTTCAATATCTCGTCTTTCAACGAGCGAAATATGCGCTGCGAGACTGGCTCTGACATGGTGATGTGCTCTGTGACAGGGGTTAAAGCGTACCCTTGTTCAACTGAGCCAACTGCTGCATGAGCACTTGATCGGCGTAGCGGTCAAATCCCATCAGCTTGGCATAGGCCGGAAGGGGTGCGTCCATCATGGTGGCAGCACACAACGCGCCGGCAGAAGTGGCTGCCATTGAGCCGTAACCGGACAGGGCGCCCACGACGAAGGCCCCATCGGTTTTCGTCTTTCCAATCAACGGCCAGTTTTCGTCCGTCATGGTGTAGTAGCCACCATAGTGATGCGCGCCCCGTGGCAGCCGACCAATGTAGGCGGCGAGTTTGGGATGCAAGCGGCTGGCGCCTCTCAAGACCGTGTCGGGGAACTGTGGATCGACCGGGTCTTCTTGGTGGTGGTCAGTTGCGGTTTCGTTGTAGGCCCAGCCGAGCTTGATCCAGGTGCCGTCCACCGCACCATCGGGCCGGCAGTGAATGCCACCCTTCATGGGTGAAATCAGAGGGTGCAAGCTTGGATCGCTTGCCAGCAGCGAGCGGTCTTCCTCGCTCCAAGCCAAGGTTTGCCCGTCCAGGTCAATCGTAAAAGGCATGTCGCGCGGGATTGCCCCCTCGCGGTCCTGGAAAGCGATTTTTTGCTGATACACCGTTGTCACGGGCATAGACTCGCCCAGCATCGTTGCGATATCTTGCAAATAGGGTCCTGATGCATTCACAACACGATCGGCAGCAAGCGATCGAAGGCCTTGTTTTGTCTCCAACTCCAGGACAAATGGCCGTCCCGTGGAAATTCCTTTGACCTCAGCGCGCACCAACCGACCCCCAGCGGCCTTGATGTGCTCGAGCATGTACTGCCCGAGTTGCTGCGCACTGATGGAGCCCGCACGGCGGATGTGAATGACGGTTTCCACATCTTTGGCATATGTAGGAAACGTGCGGCGAATCAGCGCCTGATTGGTAAGCACATCCACGCCATCGGGAGCCCTATCCCAAGGCGCACGCAGGGGCGCGGCGTAGCTGCTGCTCACTGAATCACGGATGCGGATCTGACCCGCGTCGTCCCCGTAGCCCCGATGCAAATCTTCAATGAGGTCGTCCGGATGGGCTCGACGGGTCACCAACGAGTAGCCGCCGCGCGTCATATTGAGGCGGCCGCCCGACTCGCGATCAATCGCTTCGAGCAAGTCGATCCCGTGGTTGGTAAAGGCCGTCATGACGGGATGAGGCCACCAGTTCCGATAGTTTTCACCCGACTGCGCAGAGGTGAGGCTCATGGGGTCGCGCGGATCGATCAGAGCGACGTTCTTGATACCGTGCTCCTTGACGAGGTAGTACGCAACGGCAATGCCGATGCTGCCTGCGCCAACAACTGCGACAGCTGCTTTTTCAATGGTTTCGATGGACACGTGGACCTCTTGTCTTACAAAGGGCTTGCCTAACTCGCCGTACGCCGCTAGTGCGCAGTTGCGGCAAAAGACTGCCCGATGGATGCATTGGATACAAGATTGGATCCAAGTTGTTTTAGTAAAAACCCTATGTTTTTGCGAATTGGGACTGTTATGCAACGACAAAGGCGTCGGAAGAGGCCGGCACATGTTCCCCAAACGCAAAAAAGGCCAGCAGGTAACCTGCTGGCCTTTTTCACAACGCTGCGTTAGATCAGTCTGCCGTTGCTTCTTCCGGCTCGGCTGGCTCGGACTTGGTAGCGCGCTCGCGCTTGGGCAGCGGCTGGATGTCGAGCTTGACCTCGGACGTTTCCACGCCCTGCTCGTCGGTTTTGGTCTCGACGTCCACCGTCAGGCGGCCACCGTCCTGCAGGCGGCCGAACAGGAGTTCGTCGGCCAGGGCGCGGCGGATGGTGTCCTGAATCAGGCGCTGCATCGGCCGCGCGCCCATCAGCGGGTCGAACCCCTTCTTGGCCAGGTGCTTGCGCAGGTTGTCGGTGAAGGTGACCTCGACCTTCTTCTCGGCTAATTGCGTTTCCAGCTGAAGCAAGAACTTGTCGACCACGCGCAGGATGACGTTTTCATCGAGCGCCTTGAAGCTGACGATGGCGTCCAGGCGGTTGCGGAACTCGGGCGTGAACAAGCGCTTGATGTCGACCATCTCGTCGCCCGCCTGCCGGGCGTTGTTGAAGCCGATGGTGGCCTTGTTCATGGTCTCGGCGCCCGCATTCGTCGTCATGATGATGATGACGTTGCGAAAATCCGCCTTGCGCCCGTTGTTGTCCGTGAGGCTCCCGTGGTCCATCACCTGCAGCAGCACGTTGAAGATGTCGGGGTGCGCTTTTTCGATTTCGTCGAGCAGCAGCACGCAATGGGGCTTCTTGGTGATGGCCTCGGTCAACAGCCCGCCCTGGTCGAAACCCACGTAGCCCGGAGGCGCGCCGATGAGGCGGCTGACGGCGTGGCGCTCCATGTACTCCGACATGTCGAAGCGGATCAGCTCAATGCCCATGATGTAGGCAAGTTGCTTGGCCGCTTCGGTCTTGCCGACACCCGTGGGGCCGCTGAACAGGAACGAGCCAATGGGCTTGTCGCCCTTGCCCAGGCCGGAGCGCGCCATCTTGACGGCAGACGCCAGCACGTCGAGCGCCTTGTCTTGCCCGAAGACCACGCTTTTGAGGTCGCGTTCGAGCACCTGGAGCTTGCCGCGGTCGTCGTTGGAGACGTTGGCCGGGGGAATGCGGGCAATTTTGGCCACGATTTCCTCGATCTCGGTCTTGCCAATGGTCTTTTTGCGCTTGGAAGGCACCAGGATGCGCTGCGCAGCACCGGCCTCGTCGATGACGTCGATGGCCTTGTCGGGCAGGTGGCGGTCGTTGATGTACTTGGCGCTCAGCTCGGCAGCGGCCTGCAGCGCGGCAGCGGCGTACTTGACGCTGTGGTGCTCTTCAAAGCGGCTCTTGAGGCCCTTCAGGATGTCGATGGTTTCCTGCACCGTGGGCTCCACCACGTCGATCTTCTGGAAGCGCCGCGACAGCGCGGCGTCTTTTTCAAAGATGCCGCGGTATTCGGCGAAGGTGGTGGCGCCAATGCACTTGAGCGCCCCCGAACTCAGCGCCGGCTTGAGCAGGTTGGATGCATCCAGCGTGCCGCCCGAGGCCGCGCCCGCGCCGATGAGCGTGTGGATTTCGTCGATGAACAGGATCGCGTTGGGTTTGTCCTTGAGGGACTTGAGCACGCCTTTCAAGCGCTGCTCGAAGTCGCCCCGGTACTTGGTGCCGGCCAGCAGCGCGCCCATGTCGAGCGAATAGACGATGCCTTCGCTCAGAATTTCGGGCACGTCGCCTTGGGTGATGCGCCAGGCCAGGCCCTCGGCGATGGCCGTTTTGCCCACGCCTGCCTCGCCGACGAGCAGCGGGTTGTTCTTGCGGCGGCGGCACAGGATCTGGATGGTGCGCTCGACTTCGTAGTGGCGGCCGATCAGCGGGTCGATCTTGCCGTCCTTGGCGAGCTGGTTCAGGTTGACCGTGAACTGCTCCAGGGGCGACGCCTTTTCACTCTTCTCGCTGCTGCCCTCTTCGGCCTCGGCGGCGCCTTCGCTGCCCTTGGCGGCCTCGGGCGGCTCGCCCTTCTTGATGCCGTGGGCGATGAAATTGACCACGTCGAGCCGCGTCACACCCTGCTGGTGCAGGTAGTACACGGCGTGCGAATCCTTCTCGCCAAAAATGGCGACGAGCACGTTGGCACCGTTGACTTCCTTCTTGCCATTGCCCGTGGACTGCACGTGCATGATGGCGCGCTGGATCACGCGCTGGAAGCCTAGCGTGGGCTGGGTGTCGACTTCATCGGTTCCCGCGACCTGCGGGGTGTTGTCTTTGATGAAGTTGGCGAGCGATGCACGCAGATCGTCAATATTGGCCGAGCATGCGCGCAGCACCTCGGCGGCGCTGGGGTTGTCCAGCAGCGCGAGCAACAAATGCTCGACAGTGATGAATTCGTGGCGTTGCTGCCGGGCCTCGACAAAGGCCATGTGCAAGCTGACTTCCAGTTCTTGGGCAATCATGTGAACTCCTTTGTGCTTGCAGAAAAAGAATATGCGGTATGTGGGGTGACCGAACGGTTATTCAACTGGCTCGCTCACACATTGAAGAGGGTGCCCTGCACTGTGCGCCGCATCGAGCACCTGGTCCACCTTGGTGGCTGCTACATCACGCGAATACACGCCGCAGACGCCTTTTCCGTCGAGGTGGATCTTGAGCATGATCTGCGTGGCGGTTTCGCGGTCTTTGCTGAAAAACTCCTGCAGAACCACGATAACAAACTCCATGGGAGTGAAATCGTCGTTCAGCATCAGTACACGGTACATCTGCGGCGGCTGGGTTTTTTGCGTGCGCCGCTCAAGCACGACCGAGTCGCCGTCGTCCGGCCTGGGCCGGGTGACGCGCGGCGTGCGCGGGGGTGCTGGGGGTTTGGTTGCCATGAAATTCATTCTAGCGAGGGCGGCCCGGTCCTGCAGGAGAAGAAACGGGCCGATTGCCGGTCAGGTGAGGCGATCAATGCCTATGAACAGTTCTATTCCCATTAGTCGTAGACCACAAGCGCGCGTCCAAGTTCAGCTTCGGCCGCCCAGGCGGCAAGCGCGGCGTCGCTGGGGTACATGCGGTGCGCATCGCCCAATTGCAACTCCGCGCTGGCGGCGCCCTCCTCGCCTTGGCAGCGCACGCCCATGCGTACGCGCAGGCCTTGCACCACGTCGCCATGCTCGGTGGACTGTTTGCGGGCCGGGTATTCGGCCAGCAAGCGCGCGACCTCGGGCGGCCGCTCACCCACGTCCACGCGCAGGTATTTGCCGAATCGGCAGCGCGCATCCGCCAAGTCGCCCGCCTGCTGCACCACAAAGCGCGCCTCGAAGCCGTTGCGGCCGGGCTGCAGGCGGCCGGTGGCAATCAAGAGCTCGTCGTCCTTGAAAAGATCGCGGTGTTGTTGCACCAGGGCGTCGCTGGCGGTGGCTTCGACACGGCCCACGCCGTCTTCCAGCACAAAGATGGCCTGGCGGCCGCGCTGGCCGTTGATGACGCGAAAGTCACTAACGATGCCGGCCACGGTTTGCGGCTCGCGGCTGTCGGAAAGCTCGCTAATGCCCGTGCGCACAAAGCGGCGCACCTCGCGCGCGACTTCGTCGAACAAATGGCCCGACAAATAAAACCCCAGGGCCGACTTTTCCTGCATGAGCTGTTCGCGCACGCCCCAGGGTGTGGCCTGCACCAGTTCGGGCTCCTGGGTACTGGAGCCATGGCTGTCTTCCCCTGCCATATCGAACAGGCCGCCCTGGTGCTCATTGGCCAGTGCAGCGGCTGCGAAGTCGAAGGCGCGGTCGATAGAGGCACTGAGCGCAGCGCGGTTGCGCTCCAGCGCATCGAAGGCGCCCGCCTTGATGAGTGCGTCGACGGTGCGCTTGTTGATGCGGGTGCGGTCGACGCGCAGGCAGAAATCGAACAAGCTTGAGAACGGCCCGTCGGTGGAGCCGCGAGGCCCGGCGCCCCGGCCCTCGCGCGCGGCGACGATGGCTTCAATGGCATGCTGCCCAGTGCCTTTGACGGCGCCCAGGCCATAGCGAATGACGGTATCGGACACCGGCTCGAAGCGGTAGCGGCCCCGGTTAACGTCCGGCGGCTCGAAGCTCAGACCGAAATTCTTGCGCGCGTCCTCAAACAGCACCTTGAGCTTGTCGGTGTCGTCCATTTCCACGGTCATGTTGGCGCAGAAGAACTCGGCCGCGTAGTGCACCTTGAGCCAGCCCGTGTGGTAAGCCAGCAGCGAATAGGCGGCGGCGTGCGACTTGTTGAAGCCGTAGCCGGCGAACTTCTCCATCAGGTCGAAGACTTCGTCCGCCTTTTCGGTGGAGAGACCCTTCTTGGCCGCACCTTCCCGGAAGATGCCGCGGTGCTGCGCCATCTCCTCGGCCTTTTTCTTGCCCATGGCGCGGCGCAGCAGGTCGGCGCCGCCCAGGCTGTAGCCGCCCAGGATCTGCGCGGTCTGCATCACCTGCTCCTGGTAGACCATGATGCCGTAGGTCTCCGACAGCATGCTTTCCACCAGCGGGTGCGGGTACTCCACCGGCTCGCGCCCGTGCTTGCGCGCGACGAAGCTGGGAATCAGGTCCATGGGGCCCGGTCGGTACAGGGCGTTCAGCGCAATGAGGTCTTCCAGGCGCGTCGGCTTGGCTTCCTTGAGCATGCCCTGCATGCCGCGGCTTTCAAACTGGAAGACGGCCTCGGTTTTCCCCTCGGAAAACAATCGGTAGGTGGCGGCGTCGTCCAGGCGAATGTTTTCAAAGGAAAAATCTTCCTGGCCCTTGTGGCGCTGAACGATGAATTCGCGCGCAATTTCCAGAATGGTGAGGGTTGCCAGGCCCAAAAAGTCGAACTTGACGAGGCCGATGGCCTCCACGTCGTCCTTGTCGTACTGGCTTACCGCCGATTCGCTGCCCGGCTGCTGGTACAGGGGGCAAAAATCGGTCAGCTTGCCGGGCGCAATCAGCACGCCGCCCGCGTGCATGCCCACGTTGCGGGTCATGCCCTCCAGCTTTTGCGCCAGCGCCAGCAGGGTCTTCACCTCGTCTTCGCGCGCCAGGCGCTCGGCCAGAATGGGCTCGGCCTCGATGGCGCCGGCGATGGTGATGTGCTGGCCGGGCTTGTTCGGGATCAGCTTGCTGATTCCGTCGCAGAAGGTGTAGCTCATGTCGAGCACCCGGCCCACGTCACGAATGGCAGCGCGCGCGGCCATGGTGCCGAAAGTGGCGATCTGGCTGACCGCGTCCTTGCCGTATTTGTCCTTCACATAGTCGATGACCCGGTCGCGGTTGCTCTGGCAGAAATCGATGTCGAAGTCGGGCATGGAGACCCGCTCGGGGTTCAAAAATCGCTCGAACAGCAGTTGGTATTCGAGCGGATCCAGATCGGTGATCTTGAGTGCATACGCCACCAGCGAGCCGGCCCCCGATCCACGCCCCGGTCCCACCGGGCAGCCGTTCTTCTTGGCCCAGTTGATGAAGTCACCGACGATCAAGAAGTAGCCTGGAAAGCCCATCTTGAGAATGGTCGTCAGCTCGAACTCCAGGCGTTCGACATAGCGCGGCCGCTGACGCTCGCGCTCAGCGGCGTCCGGATACAGGTGCGCCAGGCGGTGCTCGAGCCCCTCGAAGGACGAAATGCGAAAGAATTCATTGATCGGCATGCCGCCCGGCGTGGGGAAATCGGGCAACTGGGGTTTGCCGAGCACCAGCGAGAGGTTGCAGCGCTGGGCAATTTCCGCGGTATTGGCCAGCGCCGCAGGCAGGTCGGCAAACAGCGCCTGCATTTGTGCGCTGGACTTGAAGTACTGCTCGCGCGTGAAGCGCCGCACGCGCCGGGCGTTGCCCAGTATCTCGCCCTCGGCAATGCAGACACGCGCCTCGTGCGCTTCGTAATCGTCGGCGGTGGGAAATTGCACCGGGTGCGTCGCCACCAGAGGCAACTCCAGGCGCGCGGCGAGCTGGGCCACGGCCAGCACATGCACCTCGTCGTCGGCGCGGCCCGCACGCTGCACTTCCAGATAAAACCGGTGCGGGAAGATGCCCGCCAGGCGCAGCGCCGCGCCGCAGGCTGCCGCATCGTCGCCGCGCAGAAGCGCCTGCCCCACCGGCCCCGCC
>JBATPF010000284.1:0-2255 GCA_049291355.1 Giesbergeria sp. | reverse complement strand
CCCCAATTCGACGTGAATTCGCTGAGCGACTATGCCGCGCGCAACGTGGTGCCCGAACTGCAGCGCTTGCCCGGCATCGGCCAGGTGCAGCTGTTCGGTGCCGAGCGTGCCATGCGCGTGTGGGTGGACCCGGCCAAGCTGCAGGGCTTTAACCTGTCTGCGGCTGACGTGGCCAGCGCTATCCAGGCGCAGAACGCGCAGGTGTCGGCCGGCAGCCTGGGCGAATTGCCCAACCTGAGCGGTCAGACGATCTCGGCCACCGTGGTGGTGCCGGGGCAGATCAGTTCGACCAAGGAGTTTGGTGACATCGTGCTGCGCGCCAATGCCGACGGCTCCACGGTGCGCCTCAAGGATGTGGCACGCATCGAACTGGGCGCCCAGTCGTATGCCACCACCGCGCGCCTCAATGGCAAGCCGGCCACCGGCATGGGGGTGCAGTTGTCGCCCTCGGGCAATGCGCTGGCGGCGGCCACGGCGGTCAAGACCCGCATGGCCGAGCTGGAAAAATACTTTCCGTCCGGCGTGAGCTGGACCATTCCCTACGACAGCTCCGACTTCGTCAAGATTTCCATCAAGCAGGTCGCCATGACCCTGCTTGAAGCCATCGCGCTGGTGTTTCTGGTGATGTTCCTGTTCCTGCAGAACTTCCGCTACACCATCATCCCGACCATCGTGGTGCCGGTGGCGCTGCTGGGCACCTTTGGGGCGCTGCTGGCGATGGGCTTTTCGATCAACGTGCTGACCATGTTCGGCATGGTGCTGGTGATCGGTATCGTGGTGGACGACGCCATCGTGGTGGTGGAAAACGTCGAGCGCATCATGAACGAGGAGGGCCTGCCGCCGCTGGAGGCCACGCGCAAGGCCATGGGCCAGATTTCGGGCGCCATCATCGGCATCACCGTGGTGCTGATTTCGGTGTTCTTGCCACTGGCCTTTTTTGCCGGCTCGGTGGGCAACATCTACCGCCAGTTCTCGGCGGTGATGGCGGTGTCGATTGCGTTCTCGGCGTTCATGGCGCTGTCGCTCACGCCCGCGATGTGCGCCACCATGCTCAAGCCGGTCGAGGCCGGGCATGGGCACGCCAAGAAGGGGTTTTTTGGCGGTTTCAACCGGGGCTTTGCCCGCACCGCCAAAGGCTATGAAGGCTGGGTGGCCAAGCTGCTGCGCCGCGGTGGCCGGATGATGGTCATCTATGTCGCGCTGATCGCCGCCGTGGGCGTGCTGTACATGCGCCTGCCGACCTCGTTCCTGCCGAACGAAGACCAGGGCAACCTGCTGGTCAACATCCAGCTGCCGCCCGGCGCAACGCTGGAACGCACCCAGGCCGTGGTCGAAAAGGTCGAGGACTTCATGCTCAAGCAACCCGAAGTCAAGAACATGGTCGCCGTGCTGGGCTTCAGCTTCTCGGGCCAGGGGCAGAATGCCGGCCTGTCGTTCGTCACACTCAAGGACTGGTCCGAGCGTGCGGGTGCCGGGCATACGGCCGAAGCCATCGCAGGCCGGGCCATGGGCGCGCTGTCGGGTGTGCGCGATGCGTTCATCTTTGCGCTGAGCCCCCCCGCCATTCCCGAGCTGGGGGTGAGCTCGGGCTTCACCTTCCGGCTGCAGGACCGCGGCGGCAATGGCCATGATGCGCTGGTGGCGGCGCGCAACCAGATGCTGGGCATGGCGTCCAAAAGCAAAATCCTGGCCGGCGTGCGACCCGATGGCCTGGAAGACGCGCCGCAATTGCAGGTCGATATCGACCGCGACAAGGCCAGCGCGCAGGGCGTGAGTTTTGCCGCCATCAACAACGCCATCTCCACGGCGCTGGGCTCGGCCTATATCAACGATTTCCCGAACGCCGGGCGCCTGCAGCGTGTCGTGGTGCAGGCCGAGGCCGAGGCACGCATGCAGCCCGATGACATCCTCAAGCTCACGGCACTGAACAGCCAGGGCAAGGCAGTGCCGCTGTCGTCGTTTGCCACCACGCGCTGGATCAGCGGTGCCATGCAGACCGTGCGTTACAACGGCTACCCCGCCATGCGCATTGCCGGTGGCGCGGCGCCCGGCTTCAGCACGGGCGACGCCATGGCCGAGATGGAGCGCATGGCCTCGCAGCTGCCCGCAGGCTTTGGCTTTGAATGGACGGGCCAGTCGCGCGAAGAAAAGCTCGCCGGCTCGCAGGCCATCGTGCTGTATGGCTTTGCCATCCTGGCGGTGTTCCTGTGCTTGGCGGCCCTGTATGAAAGCTGGTCGATTCCGCTGTCGGTCAT
>JBATPF010000283.1:0-2888 GCA_049291355.1 Giesbergeria sp. | reverse complement strand
ATACCGCCGCGCTGGCCACGCCGGCCAGCAAGCGCTGGGTCAGCAACGCGGGCGAGCCCAGCAAAAAACCGCAAACCGCCATCAGCACCGTGCCTACCACCGCACCGCCCAGCAAGATGCTGCCCGGCGCGTGGCGGCGCAGCAGCAGCGGCGTCACCAGCGCGCCCACCAGGTAGCCGATGGCGTTGGCCGTATTCATGCCTCCGGCCAGCAGATAGCTCCAGCCCAGGTCGCCCCGCATGGGCGGCAGCAGCAGTGCGTAGGAGAAACGGGTCAGACCCAGCGAGATGGCTGCGCCCAGCGAGAGCGAGAAGGCCAGCGCCAGGGCAGGCAGCGGCTGGGGCGCTGCGGCGGCGGAAGAAGAGGTCATGAGGGCTTGATTGTGCCGCGCAGCCGTTGCAGCGCTTGCCATCGGCGGTGCTCGGCGTCGCCCACGTTACTCCTGACTTGATAGCTATTAACGCTTACCCAATAAGCGCTAGATGCCATTTTTACTACAATTTTCAGCTTTCCTGCACGGCCAACGCGGCGAATTCCTTCAGCGCCGGCCGCGCCAGCGCGCTACGCTGTGCAGCACAGGCACCACGCCGCCCAGTTTTTGCCACCCCCTTTTCGGAAAGCACCGCCATGACCACTTTGTTTGACCCCCTCACTGCCGGCGCCCTGCACCTGACCAACCGCATTGCCATGGCACCGCTGACGCGCAACCGCGCGCCAGGGGCGATCCCGACGCCGCTGATGGCCGAGTACTACACCCAGCGCGCCAGCGCCGGTCTCATCGTCACCGAAGCCACCGCCATCAGCCCGCAGGGCCAGGGCTATGCCGACGTGCCCGGCCTCTACAGTACCGAGCAGCTTGACGGTTGGCGCCGCGTGACCGATTCGGTGCACAAGATGGGTGGGCGCATCGTGGTGCAACTCTGGCACGTGGGACGCGTCTCGCATGTGGATTTGCAGCCCGACCACGGCAAACCCGTCGCGCCATCGGCCATCACCGCCAAGACCAAAACGGTGCTCATCAAGGATGGCAAGCCCGAGTTCGTCTCCACCTCCGAGCCGCGCGCGCTCGACGCAGCCGAGCTGCCCGGCATCGTGCGCGACTATCGGCACGCGGCACGCAATGCCATTGCCTGCGGCTTTGACGGCGTGGAAATCCACGGCGCCAACGGCTACCTGCTGGATCAGTTCCTGAAAACCGGCGCCAACCAGCGCGACGACGACTACGGCGGGAATGTGAAGAACCGCGCCCGGCTGATGCTCGAAGTGGTGCGCGGCATAGTCGATGAGATTGGCGGCGAGCGCACCGGCATTCGCCTCTCGCCCGTCACGCCCGCCAACGACATCGTGGACGAGCATCCGCAGCAGACTTTTGACTACCTGCTGCACCAGCTCGCTGGCCTGGATCTCGCCTACATCCACCTCATCGTCGGCGCCACGGGCGGCCCACGCGAAGTCGAAGGCCGACCGTTCAATTACGAAGCACTGCGCGAGGTCTATCGCAAGCACGGCGGCCAAGGCGCGTGGATGCTCAACAACGGCTACCAGGACAAGGCCGACGCCCAGGCCGCGCTCGACGCCGGGGCCGACATCGTCGCCTTTGGCCGACCCTACATCGCCAACCCCGACCTGGTGACGCGCCTGCGCCAGGATGCGCCGCTCAACACCCCCGACCGCGCCACCTTCTACGGCGGCGGCGCCAAGGGCTATACCGACTACCCGACGCTGAGCGAAGCCTAGGTTCGCCCTATCCGCCCAGGCCGATCGGGCTGGGCGCCAAACTGACGATGCGCGAGTACAGCGCATCGAACGCCGGATCGCGCTGCACGCCAGGCGTCAGCAGCAGGTCGTTGGTGGAAAAAGCGCGGTTGATCGCCTCCCACTCGTGCGCTTCCAGGTGCGCCAGGGCGGCGGGCAGCACCACAGCTTCTTCCAGGCGCATGTGCTCCAGGTAGAAATCAACGTAGCGCACCAGCGCATCGGCAAATGCGCCCCGACGGGCCTCGCCGAGCAGTTCCCAGGCCAGGAGCAAATGCTGCAGTTCGCGCACTGCGGCTTCGCCGCCTTCGTGGTCGTGGTCCAGGCGCTCGATGGCAAGCGCGGCTTCGGCCGAGCGCGCAGCGACGCGCGGAAACAGCCACGCGCTTTCCTTGGGGTGGTGCTGGCGCTCTGGAAACTCGTCGATATAGAAAAGCATGGCCCGCATTGCGTCAAAAAACGCCTGCGGCTTCTCGCCCGGCCCGCGCTGCTGCAGCAACTGCAAGGACTTGAGCACCGCCGCCAGGGCAGCATGCTCATCGTGGATGGTTCTGAGGCTAGATGGTGTCATGGCACAAGGCTCCTTGATCACGGGGCGGGAGCCCAGTCTACGCGCTCAGGAAGCCATTCGGCCGGGCGCAGTGGTTGATTGGCACGGACTCAAATTGGGGGCCGTGAATTGCCTTGCGGGCCGCGCCAGCGTTTGAGCAGCAAGGCATTCGTCATCACGCTGACCGAGCTGAGCGCCATCGCCGCGCCCGCCACCACCGGACTCAGGTAACCCAGCGCCGCCAACGGAATGCCGGCCACGTTGTAGGCAAAGGCCCAGAACAGGTTCTGCCGAATCTTCATCACCGTGCGGCGCGAAATATCCAGCGCCGCCGCCACCAGCAGCGGGTCACCGCGCATCAGCGTGATGCCAGCGGCGTGCATCGCCACATCGGTGCCGTTGCCCATGGCCATGCCCACATCCGCCGCAGCCAGCGCGGGTGCATCGTTCACGCCATCGCCCACCATCACCACGGTATGCGTCTGTCCATCCGCTGTGTGCTGCAGCGCGCGCACCGCCGCCGCCTTGTCGCCGGGCAGCACCTCGGCCATCACTTCGCCGGCATCCGGGTCCAGCCCCAGGC
>JBATPF010000282.1:0-11649 GCA_049291355.1 Giesbergeria sp. | reverse complement strand
GCCTACCAGAGCGCGGCGCTGCTGCAGGCCATGGCGCGCGACGCGGTGGCGGCGGGCAGCGTGCCGGTGACCGAACTGCGCGTGGACGGCGGCGCCTGCGTCAACGATCTGCTGATGCAGTTCCAGTCGGACCTGCTCGGCATTCCCGTGGTGCGCCCGGCGGTGGTGGAAACCACCGCGCTGGGGGCGGCCTACCTGGCCGGCCTGTCCAGCGGCGTCTATGCCAGCACCGACGAACTGTCTCGGTTGTGGCGCGCCGACCGCCGTTTTGAACCCACCCTGGCGCCTTCACGCGCCAGCGAGCTGATGCAGCGTTGGGAGCACGCGGTGCGCCAGGCAACGCTCGCGCCCTGAATGGATGGGTCTGGGCGACAATCCGGCTCCCGCAGTTTGCGCCCACCAGATAGACCCAACCATGTCCGACACTGCCGCCCCAGCCCCCTCTGTACCCGCGTCCGCCATTGCCTTCATTGGCGGCGGCAACATGGCCAGCGCGCTGATTGGCGGCCTGCTGGCGCAAGGCATGGCACCGACGCAGATTGAAGTGGTCGAGCCCTCGGAAGCGGCCCGCAGCAGCTTGCTGGCGCAGTTCGGCATCACCGCGCAGGCCCTTCCCGGCCCGCAACTGCGCGCGGCCGATCTGGTGGTCTGGGCCGTCAAGCCGCAGGTGTTTCGCGAAGCTGCGCTGCAGGCGCGCCCACTGACGAGCGCTGCCTTGCACCTGAGCGTGGCTGCGGGCATCCGCAGCAGCAGCATTGCGCAGTGGCTGGGCACCGAGCGCGTCGTGCGTGCCATGCCCAACACCCCGGCACTGATTGGCCGCGGCATGAGCGCACTGTTTGCGCGCAAAGCCGTCGATGCCCTGGAACGAAAACGTGTTGAGCAGCTGATGGCACCCACCGGCGAGATGTTGTGGGTAGAGGAAGAGCCCCTGCTCGACGCCGTGACCGCCCTGTCGGGCTCCGGCCCCGCCTATGTCTTCTATTTCCTCGAAGCCATGACCCGCGCCGGCACCTCGATGGGCTTGAGCGAAGCGCAGGCGCACCAGTTGGCGGTGGGCACCTTCGCCGGTGCTGCCGAGCTGGCACGCCAGTCGGACGAAGCGCCCGCCGTGCTGCGCCAGCGCGTCACCTCCAAGGGCGGGACCACCCACGCCGCCATCGAATCCATGGAGCATGCCGGTGTCGCTGACGCACTGGTGCAAGCCATTGAAGCGGCGCAGCAACGGGCGCACGAGCTGGGCGACGAATTCGGCACCTGAGCGCCTGCGCATTCGGATGCTGCCCGAGGCGATAATTTTAGATATTTTTGGCCTCTAGCGCTTATCTGGTAAGCGTTAGCAGCTATTTTTTTGATAGCTATTTGCGCAACAGGGTATCCACCACGATGCCGGCAAACAGCGTCAGCCCGATCCAGTGGTTCAGCCGAAAAGCGCGAAAGCATCCGTCGCGCGTGCGCCCCCGGATCATCTGCCCGTGCCAGGCCACCTGTGCCAGCACCAGCAACAGCGCGCAGCCCAAGGGCATGCCAAAGCCCTGCCCCACCAGCGCCACCCCCCAGATCAGCACCAGCGCCAGGTAGCAAGCGAGCACCACGGCGACGTCGAATCGGCCCAGCGTAATGGCGGAGGTCTTCATGCCGATCCTCAGGTCGTCGTCCCGGTCGACCATGGCGTATTCGGTGTCGTATGCCAGCACCCAGCACCAGTTGCCAAGCAAAAGCCAGGCGGCCAGCACCGGCACCTCGTTGGTCACGGCGGCAAAAGCCATCGGAATGCCAAAACTGAAAGCCACGCCCAGCACCGCCTGCGGCATGGACACGTACCGCTTGGCAAACGGGTAAATCCCGGTGATCGCCAGCGCCGCTACCGACCAGACTATGGTCACCGCGTTGGTCAACACCACCAAACCAACCGCGGCGGCGGCCAGCACTGCGGCCAGGGTGAGCGCCTCGCGCACGGTGACAGCCCCGGTGGTCACCGGCCGCTGCGCCGTGCGCTTGACGTGGCGGTCAAATTCGCGATCGGCCACATCATTGACGCAACAACCCGCGCTGCGCATCAAAATGGTGCCCAGGGTGAACACCGTGAGCAGACGCCAACCCGGAAAACCGCCCGCCGCAATCCACAGCGCGGAAAGGGTCGGCCACAGCAGCAGCAGCCAACCGGCGGGCCGATTCCAGCGGATGAGGTCAAGGTAGAGGGCAAGGCGTGTGCGTGCGGCGGACATGGCGGACAGAAAAGTCATCAAACGGCGCCGCAGACAGTGCGCCCGCAGCGGCCGCTGAATGTAGCAGCCGGGTCCTGGCGTGAAGGCGGGCAGTCTTTTGGCGACAATGGCCCTCTGCAAGACTGCCAAACCCAAAAAAAACAGGGAAACTCCTCCAACGATGCTGCCACCCACCAACGTTTCCCCCGCGCCCCTTGTGCCCTCGCCGCCAGGCGATCTGCGCCATGGCGAAGCCAACATCAAGGTCTCGCCCCGCGTCATGTTCGGCTTTCTGCTGGCAGCCCTGGCCACGGTGCTGATCGGCATCGCGACGTACTGGGCGTTGGAGGAGCGCGCCAGTGCGCTGGAGCGCTTGGGCAGAGCGCGGCAATCTGTCGTGCTGCTGCAAAACGTCATGCGCACCACGATCGAGGCGGAAAGCGGGCAGCGCGGCTTCCTGCTTTCGGGCGAGCCGGGTTACCTGGCCGGATACGAACTGGCGGTTGCGAAAATGCCGGAACAACTCGCTGCCTTGTACCGCACGCTCAACGAGCGCGAAGCGCTGGTGCAACGCCACAAGGAACTGGCGTGGCTGGTGGATGCCAAATTGGAAGAGCTTGCGCAGACCGTCAACCTCTACCGCAGCGGCAAGCGCGAGGACGCCCTGGCGCTCCTGCGGACAGGCCAAGGCCAAGCGACCATGGAAAAGCTGCTGCAAGTCGGCGACGTGTTCGCCACCGACTTGCAGCAGCGCGCCGAACAGTTCCGGGACGAGTGGCGCACCTCGGCCAGTTGGTCGACCTGGGTGACCGTGGGAGGCTCGGCGTTGTTGCTCGTGCTCATCGCCATGGCAGCCGCCATGTCGGCACGTGAGCAGGCCACCAAAGCGCGCCAATCCTGGGTGGACCGTGGTGTCCTCGGGTTGGGCGTGGAGCTGCAGGGCGATCACACTCTAGAAAAACTGGGGGAGATGGCCATGCGCCACCTGGCCAATTACATGGACGCGCAGGTGGGTGCGGCCTACGTGGTGCGGGGTGCGCAGCAGCTGGAGATTTTTGGCGCCTATGCGCTCGACTCACAGCACGCCATCGGGACCGTGGTGCTGGGCGAAGGCCTGCTGGGCGAGGCCCTGCGCTCGCGCGCATTGCACCATGTGCGCGAAGTGCCCGAGGGCTACATGCGAGTCACGTCCGCCACCGGGTCTGCCACCCCGCGCGAACTGCTGTTGATGCCTGCGGTCTATGGCGGACGTGTGTCGGCGGTGCTGGAACTGGGGTTTTTTCGCTCCGTGCGGCGAGCGGACAAGGAACTGCTCGAGCGTGCCTCGGAAATGCTCGCTTTGGCCATTCGCGCCGCGCTCGACCGCAGCGAACTCGAACGCCTGCTGGGCGAGACACAGCGCCAGTCAGAGCAACTGCAGACGCAGCAGGAAGAGCTGCGCGTATCCAACGAAGAGCTGGAGCAGCAAAGCCGCACGCTCCAGGCTTCGCAAGCCCAGATGGAGCTGCACCAGACCGAACTGGAGCAGACCAACGCGCAACTGAAAGAGCAAACCAGCCAATTGGAAGAGCAGCGCGAAAAGCTGCTTATGGCCCAGGAGGTTCTGACCACCAAGGCCAGGGAACTTGAATTGGCCAGCCAGTACAAGAGCGAGTTTCTGGCCAACATGAGCCACGAACTGCGTACCCCGCTCAATTCCTCGCTCATTCTGGCCAAGCTGCTGGGCGACAACAAGACCGGCAACCTGAGCCCCGAGCAGGTGAAATACGCGCAGACGATCTATGCCGCCGGCAACGACTTGCTCGTATTGATCAACGACATTCTCGACCTCGCCAAGATCGAATCGGGCCAGGCCGACGTGGACATCGAAACCGTCCCCACCGCCAAAACGCTGGCCGCCTTGCTCGACCCGTTGCGTCCACTGGCCGGGCAGAAGGGACTGTCGCTCGCCAGCACCATCGATTCCGACGTACCGGCGAGCTTGGAGACCGACCCGCGGCGCCTGGGCCAGATACTGAAAAACCTGCTCTCCAACGCCATCAAGTTCACCCAGAACGGTGCGATTGAGGTGCACGTCGGCATGGCCACCACGGCCGCGTCACCTTTGCGGTGCGTGACACGGGCATTGGCATCGCAGCGCACCAGCAGGTGCTGGTGTTCGATGCCTTTCGCCAGGCCGACGGCAGCACGCATCGCAATTACGGCGGCACCGGGCTGGGCCTGTCGATCTCGCGCAGCCTGGCGCAGCGCCTGGGGGGCGACATTCGGTTGCAGAGCGCACCGGGTGAGGGCAGCACTTTCACCCTGGAATTGCCCGTGCACCTGGTGCAGGCCATGCCACCCGCCCCTGCGCCCTCACCGGCCCCGCCGCCACGGGTGCTGTCACCGCCTCCCGCGCCTGTCCTGGCAACACCGTGGAGCAAAGGCACGCGCAGCCTGCTGGTGGTGGAAGACGACCCGCGCTTTGCCCAGATCCTGCAAGAGTTGGCGTCGGAAATGGGCTTCGAATGCGCGTTGGCAGCCAACGCCGCCGATGGCCTGGCGATGGCTGCCGCCCACCAACCCGCCGCCATCGTGCTGGACGTGAACCTGCCCGACTTTTCCGGGCTGGGCGTGCTCGACCAGCTCAAACGCAACCCCGCCACCCGCCACATTCCGGTGCACATTGTCTCGGTGGCCGACTACGCCAAAGAGGCGCTCGAGCGCGGCGCCGTGGGCTACGCGCTCAAACCCGTCAAACGCGAAGAACTGGTGCGTGCGCTGGAGCGCCTGGAGGGCAAGTTCACACCCGGCCTGCGGCGCGTGCTGGTGGTGGAAGACGACGCGCGCCAGCGCGAAAGCGTGCGCTTGCTGCTGGAAAGCGAAGGCATTGAAATTGTCGGCGTAGAGACGGCAGCACAGGCGCTGGAGCACCTGGCGCGCAGCACCTTCGACTGCATGGTGATGGACGTCAACCTGCCGGACCTGAGCGGCTACGAACTGCTGGAGAAAATGGCCGAGCAGGAGGAGGTATCTTTCCCGCCTGTCATCGTCTACACCGGCCGTGCGCTCACACGCGACGAAGAGCACAAATTGCGGCGCTTCTCGCGCTCCATCATCATCAAGGACGCGCACTCGCCCGAGCGCCTGCTGGACGAAGTAACGCTGTTTCTGCACCAGGTGGAATCGGAAATGACCGAGGAGCACCAGCACATGCTGCAGGTGGCACGCAACCGCGAAGAAGCGTTTGAGGGCCGCACCGTGCTGGTGGTGGAAGACGACGTGCGCAATGTGTTTGCACTCGCCAGCGTGCTCGAACCCACCGGCATCCGGGTGGAGATTGCACGCAACGGCCGCGAAGCACTGGAATGGCTGGACGCCCACAGCACCAAAGACGGCGCCGACCTGATCCTGATGGACATCATGATGCCCGAGATGGACGGCTACACGGCCATGCGCGAGATCCGCAAGCGCCCCGATGGCCGGCGCATTCCCATCATTGCGCTCACCGCCAAGGCCATGCGCGACGACCAGGAAAAATGCCTGGCCGCCGGCGCCAGCGACTACATTGCCAAGCCGCTGGACGTGGACAAACTGATGTCGTTGGTGCGCGTCTGGATGCCGAAGTAAGCTGATTGGTTCATGCCCCACCGCAAGCTTTCAAAAACGGCGGACATTGAGCAGCGGCTGCTGATCGATGCCATCTACCTGCGCTACCACTACGACTTTCGCTCGTATGCCCAGGCGTCGCTGCGCCGCCGCCTGAATGCAGCGCTGACGCAGTTCCAGTGCAAGACCCTTTCGCAATTGCAGGACCGCGTGCTGCACGAGCCCGAGGTGTTTGCCGGCATGCTCGAATACCTGACCGTGCAGGTGAGCGACATGTTCCGCGACCCCGACTACTTCCGCGCGCTGCGCGAACAGGTGCTGCCGCATTTGCGCACCTACCCCTCGCTCAAAATCTGGGTGGCAGGCTGCAGCGCGGGCGAAGAGGTGTATTCGCTGGCCGTACTGCTGCAGGAAGCCGGACTGCTGGAGCGCACGCTCATCTACGCTACCGACATCAACCCCAAAGCCCTGCAGGCCGCAAGTGCCGGCGTGTTCGACGTCGAGCGCGTGCCGGCTTTCTCGCAGAACCACGCCGCCTCGGGCGCTGTGACCTCGCTGTCGGACTACTACACTGCCGCCTACGGGCGCGTGGTGTTCCACAAGTCGCTGCGCGATCACATGGTGTTCTCGGACCACAGCCTGGCGACGGACAGCGTGTTTTCCGAAGTGCACCTGGTGTCGTGCCGCAACGTGCTGATTTACTTTGAGCGCGCGCTGCAAGACCGCGCCCTCGGGCTGTTTCGCGAAGCGCTGTGCCATCGCGGCTTTCTGGGCCTGGGCAGCAAGGAATCATTGCGCTTTTCGGCTCATACCGACGCGTTTGAGGACTTCGTTCCGCTGCAGCGCATTTACCGCAAGAAATCTTCGGCATGAACTCGCCCACCCGAACTTTCGAGGCCATTGTGATTGGCGGCTCTGCCGGCGCCATCGACGCCTTGCTGACGATTCTTCCCGCCATGCCGGCCACGCTGCGCGCCAGCGTGATCGTGGCCCTGCATGTCCCGCGCGACCGCCCTAGCCTCCTCACCCAGGTGTTTGGACCGCGCTGCGCCCTGCCCGTGCACGAAGCGCAGGACACCGCGCCGCTCGAACCCGGCACCATCGTGTTTGCGCCGCCGGATTACCACCTTCTGCTCGACAACGGGCCGCAGCTGAGCTTCTCGTTGGATGCACCCCTCCATTTTTCACGCCCCGCCATCGACATTCTTTTTGAATCGGCCGCCGACCTGCTGGGCGAGCGCCTGATCGGCATCCTGCTCTCGGGCGCCAATGCCGACGGCGCGCAGGGCCTCGCCGCCATTGATCGGGCCCAGGGGCTGTGCATGGTGCAGTCGCCTGACAGCGCCTCCTCGCCTGCCATGCCTCGGGCGGCGCTGGCCTTGGTCCCGCAGGTGCCCCATGTCTTGGACCCTGCGGCGATCGCCGAAACCCTCAACAGCCTGCATACACGGGGAGTGCTGTGAAACGACCTGCCAGTCTGGACGCGCAACGCGAGACGCCCATCAAATGTCTGATCGTCGACGACATTGCCGAAAATCTCGTGGCCCTCGAAGCCTTGCTGCACAGGGACGATCTGCTGATCCTCCAGGCGCGATCGGGTACCGAAGCCCTGGAACTGCTGCTCGAACACGGCGACATTGCGCTCGCGCTGCTCGACGTGCAAATGCCTGAAATGAACGGTTTCGAATTGGCCGAGATGATCCGCGGGCGCGAGCGCACACGCCACATTCCCCTGATTTTCATCACTGCCGGCTCCCAAAACATCGACTGGCAGTTCAAGGGCTACGACGCAGGAGCTGTGGATTTTCTCTACAAACCCATTGATCCCCATATGCTGCTCAGCAAGGTGGAGGTGTTCTTCACGCTGCACCGCCAGAAGCGCGCGTTGGCACACGAGCTGGCCGAGCGCACGCAAGCCTTGCACGTCAACGAAATGTTCATGGCCGTACTGAGCCACGACCTGCGCACGCCACTGACTTCCGTCACTCTGGCATCGGGTGCGCTGGTGCGCGCCTGCACGGACGAAAAGAGCAAGGCGCTGGCAGGCCGCATCCTGTCCAGCGCGCGGCGCATGGACGGCATGATTGAAGATTTGCTGGACCTCACACGCATTCGCCAGCACGGAGGCTTGAGCCTGCATCCGACGGCGCTTGATCTTGGCGACCTGTGCGCCAAGCTGGTGGAGGAGCTGCGAGACCACAGCAACCGCGAGGTGGTGCTCAGCAGCGCGGGCGATCTTTCAGGCTCTTGGGACGGGGACCGCCTGGCCCAGGTGCTGACCAACCTGCTTGGCAATGCGCGGCGGCATGGTGCAGCCGATCAGCCTATTGGCTTGCGCCTGGATGGCAGCCAAAAGGGCACCGTATGCATGGAGATCAGCAATGGCGGTTGCATTCCTGCCGAACTGCTGCCGGTGCTGTTCAAGCCGTTTCGCGGCGGCGAGGCCAAAGGCGGCCGGCGCGATGGACTGGGCCTGGGCCTCTTCATCGTGCAGCAAATCGTTACGGGCCACGGCGGCAGCATGGAGGTGCACAGCGCGGACCATCACACCCGCTTTACCGTGACGCTTCCGCGCAACCCTCGATAGCCGC
Organism: Giesbergeria sp.; assembly: GCA_049291355.1. Taxonomy (GTDB): domain Bacteria; phylum Pseudomonadota; class Gammaproteobacteria; order Burkholderiales; family Burkholderiaceae_C; genus Simplicispira. The sequence continues at coordinate 3,263 of JBATPF010000282.1, read as the reverse complement.
TCCACCGACCAGATTGCTGTCGGCGGTAAGCGCTTGCTCAATCTCATGGAGCAGGGCGTCGAGTTGCTCCACTTCAAAAGGCTTGAGCAGCGTGCGCACATGCTGCCCCCAGGCTTGCGCATGCTCGCCCAGCTCGTAGCCCGAGCACAGCACCACCCAGCGGTCCGGATTTTTGACCAACAGCTGGCGCGCGAACTCGGTTCCCGAGATTCCGGGCAGGCTCACGTCGGTCACTACGACATCAAAGGAGGCTTGCGCGTCGTGGACCAAGGCCTGCTCTGCGCTTTCGCAAAGAACGATGGACCGACCTTCGGCCTCCATCAACATCCCGATGGTTTCGCGCAGCTCCTCGTGGTCTTCAACGTACAGAATTCGCATGAAATGCCAGCCCGGGAGCCGGATGGTCGTCAATCCATGATCATCTCAAGCGCGCAGCCCTGCGCTCTGTAGGACGAACCCCTGAGCGCAGGCGCGCCGCTTACTCCTCCAGCAGCGAGCGCAGCATCCAGGCGGTCTGCTCGTGAACCGTCAGGCGCTGGGTCAACAGATCGGCCGTCGGCTGGTCGCCCGCCTTGTCGGCAATCGGGAACAGCTCGCGCGCAGTGCGGGCCACAGCCTCGTGGCCGGTCACCAGCACGCGCACCATCTCCAGCGCGTGCGGCGGCGTGGCAGGCGCGTCCGGCAGGCTGGTGAGCTTGCCGAACTGCGCGTAGGAACCCGGCGCCACATGGCCGAGCGAGCGGATGCGTTCGGCAATCGGGTCCACCGCGTTCCACAGCTCGGTGTACTGGCCCATGAACATCAGGTGCAGGGTATTGAACATCGGGCCTGTGACGTTCCAGTGGAAGTTGTGCGTCGTGAGGTAGAGCGTGTAGGTGTCTGCCAACAGGTGCGAGAGCCCTTTGGCGATGGCAGCGCGGTCTTTCTCCGAAATACCAATGTTGATGCGGGGTGCCGCGCTTGCGGGTGAAGCCGGTTTTTTGGCCATGGAACATTCCTTTCAAGTGAAGAAGCGAGACGGGTTTCGCTTTCACTATAGGCCGGGTTCAGGTCAGCCGTTTGACGCCGGGCAGATTGCAGGCCACCACCGCATTGCGCAGCGCTGCAATGGCTTCGTAGCGTGTGAAACTGCGCCGCCAGACCAGCACCACCCGCCGTGTGGGCGGCGGCGTGCCGTCCGGCTCGCGGATGGGCAGATAGCGCAGATAGGGATCGTCTGCGTGCCGTCGCTGGGGCGCATTGTTCAGCGCCGCTTCGGGCACGGCCAGGCGCGGCACCAGGGTCACGCCCATGCCAGCGGCCACCATGTGTTTGATGGTCTCCAGCGACGAGCCTTCAAATCGCCGGGCAATGCCATCGCCCTGGCTGGCGACGCGGGCAAATTCTGGGCACACCTCCAGCACATGGTCGCGAAAACAGTGGCCGGCGCCCAGCAGCAGCACCTGTTCGTTCTTGAGCTCGGCGGTGGACACCGACGCTTGCGCCGCCAGCGGGTGCTTGCCCGGCACGGCAGCCAGAAACGGTTCGTCGTACAGCGCCGCAGTGGCCAGGCCCGCATCGGGGAACGGCTCGGCGAGGATGGCGCAGTCGATCTCGCCCGTGCGCAGCATTTCCAGCAGCTTGACTGTGAAGTTTTCTTGCAGCACCAAGGGCATCTGCGGCGTGTGCTCGATCACGCTGTGCACGAGCTCGGGCAACAGATACGGGCCGATGGTGTAGATGACGCCCAGCGTGAGCGCCCCGGCCAACGGATCTTTGCCACGGCGCGCCAGCTCCTTGATGGCGGCCGCCTGTTCCAGCACCACCTGGGCCTGGCGCACGATTTCACCGCCCAGCGGCGTCGCCGACACATCGCCCGCGCTGCGCTCGAAGAGCTTGAGATCAAGCTCTTCTTCCAACTTTTTCACCGCCACCGACAGTGTGGGTTGCGAGACGTGGCAGGCCTCGGCCGCGCGCCCGAAATGGCGTTCACGCGCGACGGCGACGATGTATTTGAGTTCGGTGAGTGTCATGGCATGCCGGCAGCTCGTAAGAGGTTCAAGCTTTGAGGTAGTCGGATTTTCCGCCCAACCAGCGCTCAAGGTGCTGCGCGGCCAGTTCAGGATGGTGCTCCAGCATCAGCGGTGCGGTTTCGCGCGCCCAATCGAGCAGTTGCGTGTCGACGGCGAGATCGGCAAAACGCAAGAGCGCGTCGCCCGACTGGCGTGCCCCCAGGAATTCTCCGGGCCCGCGGATCTCCAGGTCGCGCCGGGCGATCTCAAAGCCGTCGCTGGTCTCCGCCATGGCGCGCAGGCGCTCTTTGGCGGTCTGGCCCACACGCCCGCTGTCGTTGGTGGCGTAGAGCAGCACGCAAGCCGACGCCGCGGCGCCCCGCCCGACCCGGCCGCGCAGCTGGTGCAGTTGCGAGAGCCCAAAGCGCTCGGCGTGCTCGACGACCATGAGCGAGGCATTGGGCACGTCCACCCCCACCTCGATGACGGTGGTGCTGACCAGAACCCCCAGTACGCCGTCGGTGAACAGCGCCATCACCGCCTTCTTCTCCGCTGCCGGCATGCGCGAATGCAGCAGGCCCACCGCCACGCCCGGCAGCGCCTCGCTCAGCTCGGCGTGTACCGCCGTGGCGTTGGAGAGGTCCAGCGCCTCGCTCTCTTCGATCAGCGGGCAGACCCAGTAGACCTGCCGGCCGGCCGCCACCTGGGCGGCAATGCGCTCGATCACCTCGTCCTTGCGGCTGTCGGCAATCAGCTTGGTGACCACCGGCGTGCGGCCGGGCGGCAATTCGTCGATGACCGAGACATCCAGATCCGCGTAGTAGCTCATGGCCAGGGTGCGGGGAATGGGCGTGGCGCTCATCATCAGCATGTGCGGTTCCATGCCATGCGCGGCAAGCTTTTGCCGCAGCGCCAGGCGCTGCAGCACGCCAAAGCGGTGTTGCTCGTCCACGATGGCCAGCGCCAGGCGCGCGAACGCCACCTGCTCCTGGATGACGGCGTGCGTTCCCACCACCAGCGCCGCCTCGCCGCTGGCCACGCGCGCCAGCGCCTCGGTGCGGACCTTCTTTTTCTGGCCGCCCACCAGCCAGACCACGCTGCGGCCCTGCGCGGCAAGCAAGGGTTCAAGCCAGCCCACCAGCTTGGCGAAATGCTGCGCGGCCAAGATTTCGGTGGGCGCCATCAGCGCGCACTGCCAGCCCGCGTCGATGGCGCGCATGGCCGCCAGCGCCGCCACCACGGTTTTGCCCGAACCCACGTCGCCCTGCAGCA
>JBATPF010000281.1:0-2851 GCA_049291355.1 Giesbergeria sp. | reverse complement strand
CCGGTGAGCCCACCCGCAGCCCATTCCGAAAGTGCTTCGGGGGCGGACACCGCCGCCCAGCAGGACGTGGAATCGGCCGTCAAGGCCTGGGCAGCCGCTTGGTCGGCCCGCGACATGAAGAACTATTTGTCTTCCTACGGCAAGCAGTTCGATCCGCCGGGCAAGCAGAGCCGCCCCGCCTGGGAGAAAGAGCGCGAGGCCCGCATCGTCGGCAAGAAGCAAATCAAGGTCACCATCACCGACCTGTCGGTGGACGTCAAAGGCGACAAGGCCACCGCGCGTTTCCACCAGGCGTACAGCGCCGACACGCTGAGTGTGGCCAGCCGCAAGACGCTTGAGCTGGCACGCAGCCAGGGTCGCTGGGTCATCGTGCGCGAATCCACTGGCAGCTGATGCAGCAACGCGCTTTCCTGCGGTGCACTGGCTGCACCGCCGTCCTGCATTGAGCGCGCCAGGCAAGCGCCGATCGCGCCTTTGGCCCGGCGCGGGTGCCGCCCGGATGGCCACTGCGCTGCTGGTGACTGCTGCACTCACGGCGCTGCCCGGCTGGGCGCGTGAACCGCAGCATGCGGCGCCTAAAAAGCCCGTCCACACCCAGCGGACAGCGACCAAAGCGCCGCGTGCGAGCTCGCAAAAGCGAACGCATGCCGCCCCTGCGGTTCCTGTCGCAGCCGCCCCAACCGTGGCCCTTGCAGCCGGGACCGATCAGGCCGAAACCCGGTTGATTCGCGTGTATCGGCTGACGGCCCAAGGCCGCGCCGACGAGGCCTTGGCGCAGGCGCAGAGCCTTGCGCGTGATTTTCCGAACTTTCAACTCGCGCAGCTGGCGCTGGGCGATCTGCTGGCGGCACGCACGCGCCCGTTGATGCAGTTTGGCGACGTGGCGGCGCCCCCGCCCGAAGCAGCAACGGCTTTGGCCGAACTGCGCCAGGAGTCGCGCCAGCGGGTGGCCGCCGAGCGCCTGCGCCCTGCAGCGGGGGCCATCCCTGCAGCCTTTATCGAAATCTCCGATCGCACGCGCCATGCCATCGCCGTAGACGCCTCGCGCTCGCGCCTGTATCTGTTTGAAAACGGCAAGCAGGGCTTGCGGCTGGTGGCCGACTACTACGCGTCGGTGGGCAAGCTCGGAACCGAAAAGGAATTCGAGGGCGATCAGCGCACACCGCTGGGCGTCTACTACATCACCAGCCGGCTGGATGCCAAGCAATTGGCCGACCTCTATGGCTCGGGCGCGCTGCCGCTCAACTACCCCAACGCGCTCGACCTGCGCCGCGGCAAAACCGGCAGCGGCATCTGGCTGCACGGTACGCCCAGCGCCCAGTTCTCGCGTGCGCCTCAGGCCACCGACGGCTGTGTGGCCATCGCCAACCCGGACCTGGAGCGCATTCTGAATACGGTTGAGCCGCGCAGCACGCCAGTGGTCATTGCCAGCCAGCTCCATTGGGTGACGCCCCAGGGCGTGGTGGGGGAGCGCCAGGAATTCAACCAGGTGCTGGACGCCTGGAGCAAGGCCAAATCCGAAGGCGACCTACAGCGCTTGCTGGGCTTTTACACCTATGATTTTCAAGGCATGCGTGGCCAGCCCATCAACGAATGGCGCACCACGCTGCAGGAAGACCTGCAGGCGCTGCGCGGCCGCACACTGGTGCTCAAGGACAAATCCGCTTTGCACTGGCAAGACAGCAGCGAGACCATGGTGGTCACCTTTGCCGAAGTCCCCGCGGGTGCGCGGGGCGGCCCTGTCAAGCGCCAGTACTGGCGCCGCCAGGGCCAGCGCTGGCAGATATTTTTTGAAGGAGTGATAGGATGATTTCAAGAAGAAAATGGGCTCTAGCGCTGAATGCGCTTGCCCTGACAGCTATGTTTTCCGTAGCGACTCTGGCCTCGGCCCAAGAGGCGCCCAAAGTCAAGCTGGCCACGTCCATGGGCGACATCGTGGTGCAGCTCAACCCAGAAAAAGCGCCCAAAACGGTCGCCAACTTCCTGCAGTACGTGCGCGAGAAGCACTACAACGGCACGATTTTTCACCGCGTGATTGATGGCTTCATGATTCAGGGCGGGGGTTTCACGCCCGACATGGCGCAAAAGCCCATGCGCGCACCCATCCCGCTCGAAGCCGGGAACGGCCTGAAGAACGACAAATACACCCTTGCCATGGCACGCACCGGGGCGCCCGATTCGGCCACTGCGCAGTTCTTCATCAACGTGAAGGACAACGCCATGCTGAACGCCCCCCAGCCCGACGGTCACGGCTACGCGGTGTTTGGCAAGGTGGTGGAAGGTACGGACGTGGTGGACAAGATCAGGGCCGTTGCCACCAGCAACAAGGGCCCGTACCAGAACGTGCCCAACACGCCCGTCACCATCAACTCGGCCACCGTGGTCGAATAAGCGCATTTGCAAAAGGAATTCCCATGAGCAACCCCCAAGTCGAACTCCACATTGCCGGCCACGGCGTCATCACCTTGGAACTTGACCAGGAAAAGGCGCCCAAGTCGGTGGCCAACTTCCTCGCGTACGTCAACAAGGGCCACTACGACAACACCGTCTTTCACCGCGTGATTCCCGGCTTTATGGTGCAAGGCGGCGGCTTTGAACCCGGCATGACCCAGAAGCCCACCGACGCGACGATCGAGAACGAAGCACAGAACGGCCTGAAAAACGCCAACTACACCGTGGCCATGGCGCGCACCAACGACCCGCACTCGGCCAGCTCGCAGTTCTTCATCAACGTCGCCGACAACGGCTTTCTGAACCACACCGCGCCGTCGGCCCAAGGCTGGGGCTACGCCGTATTTGGCAAAGTGGTGGGTGGCACCGATGTGGTCGACAAGATCAAGGCGGTTCCCAC
>JBATPF010000280.1:0-2244 GCA_049291355.1 Giesbergeria sp. | reverse complement strand
GGGTGAGCAGCTCTCAAATACAGAGCAAAAAGCCCCACGGACGGAGCAGCGCACCGAACGCATCCACCTGGAAGACCAGGGCAGCACGGTGGACGAACTGCGCATCGGCGGCCAGACGCGCAGCATTACGGTGCAGCCCGCTGCGGGCAATATGCCCGCGTACGAGGTGCTGCCGTCTGACGGCGTGCGCAATCGCCCGCAGAACGGGGCAGAGTCCACCACCGGTCCGCGCGTGTGGAATGTGATGAAGTTCTGAGCCGCGCCCGCCTTCCTCCGCCCCACCCCGCGACCCGCCTCGCGTCCGCCCTTTTTTGAACGCCCCGTTTTCGTGGTGCCCTGAGCCATGGCTGTATTTACCCCCGTCTCCCCCGAAGCGGCCAGCGCGCTGCTGCACAAGCTCAAGCTCGGCGAGCTCGCCTTGTTGCGCGGCATTGCCGGCGGCATCGAGAACACCAACTACTTCGTCACCTGCACAGCGGGCGAATACGTGTTGACACTGTTCGAGCGCCTGACGGCCGAGCAGTTGCCCTTCTACCTGCATTTGATGAAGCACCTGGCGCATGCCGGCATCCCCGTGCCCGACCCGCAGGGCGACGCGCAAGGCGAAATCCTGCACAGCGTCTGCGGCAAACCGGCCGCCCTGGTCAACCGCCTCGCCGGCCATAGCCAGCTGGCACCCGAAGCGGTGCACTGCGCGGCCGTGGGCGGCATGCTGGCGCGTATGCACCTGGCGGGGAGCGGTTTCGATCGCCAGCAACCCAACCTGCGCGGCCTGCCCTGGTGGAATGAGACAGTGCCATTGGTGCTGCCGAAACTGGGCGCCGCCGAGGCGGCACTGCTGCAAGCCGAGCTGGCCTACCAGAACCATGTGGCCGAGAGCCCCGCCTACGCCGCCCTGCCGCGCGGCCCGGTGCATGCCGACCTGTTCCGCGACAACGTGATGTTCGAGGGCGAGCAGCTCACCGGATTCTTCGACTTCTACTTTGCCGGAGTTGACACCTTTTTGTTCGACCTGGCGGTGTGCATGAATGACTGGTGCGTGCACCTGCCCACCGGCGCGCAAAACGGCGAGCGCGCCAGCGCCCTCCTGCAAGCGTATGAGGCCGTGCGGCCGCTCACTGCGGCCGAGCGCAGCCTGCTGCCTGCAATGGCACGCGCCGGAGCGCTGCGCTTCTGGATCTCGCGCCTGTGGGACTGGCATTTGCCGCGCGAAGCCGAGGTGCTGACGCCGCACGACCCCCAGCATTTCGAACGCGTACTGCGCCAGCGCGTCGCCCACCCTCTTGTGCCCTGTGCCAACGCCTCCACCTGCCTGTCTGAATGAAACTTCACATCGTCCCTGCCCGCACCGGCATCGCCTGGGTCAAAGGCGGCATTCGCGTCTTCTGGCGCCAGCCAATGGCACTGTCTGCACTGTTCTTCATGACCATGGCGGCCATGTCGATCGTCACCATGTTCCCGCTCATCGGCCCCGCTCTGGCTCTGGCGCTGCTCCCATCCGCCACGCTGGCCATGATGGTGGCCGCAGCCGAGGCCGGCCAGGGGCGCTTCCCCACGCCCGCCTTGCTGCTGGTGGCGTTTCGCACCGGGCGCCAGCGCCTGCGCGACATGGCCGTGCTGGGCGCGCTCTACGCTGCAGGTTTTTTGCTCATCATTGCGATCTCTGCCTTGTTTGACGGCGGGCAGTTTGCCCAGGTCTACCTGGGCGGCGAGCCCCTGACACAGGAAGTGGCGCAAAGTGGTGACTTCCAGCTGGCGATGTGGGTGGCCATGGTGCTGTACCTGCCGCTGTCGCTCCTGTTCTGGCACGCACCGGGGCTGGTGCACTGGCATGGCGTACCGCCGGTCAAAAGCCTGTTCTTCAGCTTCATCGCCTGCGTGCGCAACCTGGGTGCGTTCACGGTGTACGGCCTGGGCTGGCTGGCAGTGTTTGCCCTGGGCGGTGTCGCGATGAGCCTGATCACCGCCTTGCTCGAAGTCATGGGTCTGGGCGGCGGCACCGCGGTAATGGGCGGCGCCATGGTGGCACTGGCACTGATGCTGGCGGCCATGTGCTTTACCTCGATTGTGTTTACCTTTCGGGATTGCTTTGAGCCGCCCGAACAGCAGGACGCAGAGCCTGCCACGCTTGCCGAAAGCGCGCCACAGGAGCCACAGATTTAGGCGATTGCGTTGTCGCACAACTGTCATGGCTTCATCACGAAGCTGTCATGCAGCGTTTCTAGCATCGAGAGCGACCTGACC
>JBATPF010000279.1:0-4492 GCA_049291355.1 Giesbergeria sp. | reverse complement strand
CCTTTGCCACGCGCTGGCTGATTCCGCGCTTGCCGCAGTTTGCCGCTCTGCACCCCGACATCGTGGTGCACATCGACACGCGCACCCGACCCTTTTTGTTTGCCGACACCGGTTTTGACGCCGCCTTGTACGCCGGCACACCCGAGCAGGTGGCGCAGTGGCCCGGCACCCAGGCCCATCTGTTGTTGCACGAAGACGTGCTGCCGGTGTGCAGCCCCCATCTGCTGGAGGCAGCCACCCAGCGCGGGCGCGGGCGGGCGCACGCGGGGGTAGCGCCGCAGGTGCTGGCCGAGATGCCGCTGCTCCAGCAAAGCACGCGCCCGTATGGTTGGCGCCAGTGGTTCGAGGCCCAGGGAACGAGCGCAGCAAGGGCACTCGAAGGCCCGCGCTACGAGCTGTTTTCCATGTTGGCCGTTGCCGCAGCCCATGGCCTGGGCGTGGCGCTTATGCCGCCCCTGCTGATCGAGGCCGAGCTGGCGCGCGGCGAACTGGTGGTCGCCTGCCAGCAGCCGCTGCGTGGCGAGCGCGGCTACTACCTGGTGAGTCCCTCGCAAGACCATGCCCCGGTGCTGGACGCCTTTTTGCCCTGGCTGCAGGCCCAGGCTGCGCCATGACTCGCCTTGGCAGCGCTCCAGACGGCAAGTCTTCCTACAGCGCCACGCCAAGCGCCCGCTTACGCTGCGGTGGACTGATGCGCGGGAACGTGGGCACCTTGTTTCCGGCCCGCGGCAGCAATCTGCTCAGAAAAAGGACGCGAATGTACGGAATTACGGCGGTGCGGTTTGAGGCCTCAGGGGCTCCGCGCATCCATGAAGTGTTGATGGGCCTGCTGGCGCCCGAAGCGCGCGGTTGGGACCTGCCTCCGGCTCCCGTGCCCCTCATTGAAGTAATCGATCGCCTGCTTGAAGGCGATGCCATTGTGGCGGTGCGAGAGGAAGCCAGCGGCAAATTGGTGCACAGTGGACGCGCACACCTGCAAGTGCAAGACAGCTTGCACGGTGGCTGGGAAGAGAGCATTGCGTTCCCTGAAGAGTCCAATGCTCCCGGCCTGCAGGACCTGCCCCGTTTTTGAACCCCGTGTCTGGAAGGAGAAGCACCATGAACCATTCGCCCACCCCCGTGCACGACGCCCCCACCGTGGATGAGCTCGAAGCCCTCAAGCGCCTTGAGATGGGCGACGTGCTGACCTTGCCGCAGGCCCTGCACCAGCATCTCTCGGGGCGCCTGATGGAATACGGCTACGTGCAGCACGATGCCCGCAACGAATTCGTCATCACGCCGAAGGGCCGGACACTGATCAAGCGCCAGGATGGGTGAGGCCGATTTGGCGCGGGCCACTCTGCGCTGGCTTGTGCCCGCTGAAGGCAAAGAAAAACCCGCTGTGCCGTTGGGACATGCGGGTTTGACGTCTTGAAGCCCCCGATGGCCACCAGGGCCAGCAATTGCCTTGCTTCCCGTTATTCTGGGCCGTATAATACTTGTACAGAAAATTGGACAAGTTATCCATCTCTAGATCAAACATGCACGTCGTCGGCTTTGCTTAGCCACTACGCCCGTACTGGCTGCTTTTCGCCTTCGCGTTCATACCTGATCTGGAAATTGAATTAGGAGACAACATGCGCATCGTCAGCTACACCGAAGCCCGCAACTCGCTTAAATCGGTGCTCGATACCGTCGAAGGGGATGCGGACGTCACCATCATTACCCGCCGTGATGGCGGGGATGCCGTGGTCATGTCCCTTGCCCAATACCAGAGCATGGCCGAAACCCTGCATCTGTTGTCCAGCCCTGCCAATGCGGCGCACTTGGCAGAGTCCATGGCGCAGTACAGGGCTGGCAAAGCCCAGCGGCGGGAACTGGTGCCAGCGTGAGCCGGGGCGTAGCCTTTACACCTCTGGCATGGGCCGACTACCAGTATTGGCACGGGCAGGACAAAAAGACCCTCAAGCGCATCCATGCCCTTATCGACGCCGCCCGGCGTGACCCGTTCCAAGGTATCGGCAAACCTGAGCCGCTGGTGGGCAACCTGAGCGGCTTTTGGTCTCGCCGCATTGATGACACCCATCGCTTGGTGTATGCGGTTGACGATACCGATTTGACCGTCATCGCCTGTAGGCACCACTATCAATAGCCTGCCCACCAGCGACAGCACAAGGCGCAACCACCACAAGGCCCGTCCCGCCAGCGACCACATTTTTTGAAAAACCTAGCTCTTGGTGCTGCCAAGGCGTTGGCGCGGTGGCCGGGCCGCGAGCGACCCGCATGCCTGGGATTGTGCAAAGCCCGGAGGATGGGCGCATTCGGGCTATTGGTGCTGTGTTCACCAGTATTCAGGAGATGTACCCCCAGATTCTGGAAAAGCACCCCCATTTGTACCCCCGCATACCCACGGATGGGGCAGACTTCCCAGGACGTTCTTGCACTAAGTCAGCGCCTGCTACAGAGGGGAAAAGAAAAAGGCCGGAAGCTCTTGGAAGCTTACGGCCTTAATTGGTGCCCGGGGCCGGAATCGAACCGGCACGGATTTCTCCGGGGGATTTTGAGTCCCCTGCGTCTACCAATTTCACCACCCGGGCAGCTAGGTGCAGCCGCAAATTATGGCACAGTAGGGCGCATGAATTACCCCACGATTGAGGACGCTGTTGGGCGTACGCCGCTGGTGGCGCTGCAACGCATTGCTGCCAAAGACAACGCCGAGCGCGGCAATGTGGTTTTGGCCAAGCTCGAAGGCAATAACCCCGCCGGTTCGGTCAAGGACCGGCCAGCGCTCTCCATGATCCGGCGCGCCGAAGAGCGTGGTGATATTCGGCTTGGCGACACTTTGATTGAGGCCACCTCGGGCAACACCGGCATTGCTCTGGCCATGGCGGCGGCCATTCGCGGTTACCGCATGGTGTTGGTCATGCCAGAAGACCTGTCCATCGAGCGCGCCCAGGTCATGAAGGCGTTTGGCGCCGAGTTGATCCTCACGCCCAAGAGCGGCGGCATGGAATACGCGCGCGATCTGGCCATTGGCATGCAAAAGCAAGGCAAAGGACGCGTGCTGGACCAGTTTGCCAACCTCGACAACCCGCGTATCCACTATGAGACCACCGGACCCGAGCTGTGGGAGCAAACCGAAGGCCGCATCACGCACTTCGTCAGCGCCATGGGGACGACGGGCACGATTACCGGGGTGTCGCGCTTTCTCAAAGAAAAGAACCCGAAGATTCTGGTGATTGGCGCGCAGCCGCAAGAAGGCTCGCGCATTCCCGGTATCCGCAAATGGCCCGAGGCCTATATGCCTGCCATCTACGACCCCAAGGCGATTGACGAGCTGGTGCTGGTCAGCCAGGACGACGCCGAAGACATGTGCCGCCGCATGGCGCGCGAAGAGGGCATTTTTGCCGGCATCTCGGCGGCGGGCGCCTGCTGGGTGGCGCAGCAGATTGCGCTGCGCGAGCACGACTCGACGATTGCCTTCGTGGTTTGTGATCGGGGCGACCGCTACCTCTCCACCGGCGTCTTTCCCGTCTGAAATATAAGTAAAATTGGCCTCTAGCGCTTATTTGGTAAGCGCAAGCAGCTATCAAAAGGGAAGCGATGCAGTACGAAACGCGCTTTTGCACCCACTGCGCCACGCCGCTGGCAATGATCGTTCAGGCGGAGGACAGCGGCGACGTCGAGCGCCTGCGCTGCCCGGCCTGCGGCTGGACGCACTGGAACAACCCGACGCCGGTGCTCGCCGCTATCGTCGAGATCGACGGCAAGGTGCTGCTGGCACGCAACGCCGCCTGGCCGGGAAAGATGTTCGCGCTGATCACCGGCTTCATGGAGGCGGGTGAATCGCCCCAGGCCGGTATCGCGCGCGAGGTCAAAGAAGAAACCAACCTCGACGTGCAGAGCAGCACCTTGGTTGGCTCCTATGAATTTCTGCGCATGAATCAGGTCATCATTGCCTACCATGTGGTGGCCACGGGGCAGGTGCGGCTGTCGCCCGAACTGGTGGACTACCGGCTGTACGATCTGCAGGATCTCAAATGCTGGCCCGCCGGCACGGGGTACGCGCTGGCCGACTGGCTGCGCACCCGCGGGCATGAACCGGTATTTTTCACAGACGAAGAAAATGCAGAGCGACGCCGTGGGCTCGATCTGCCGCCAAAGGACGCAACGCCATGAACATCGACAAGGAAATCGACACCCGCGGGCTGAACTGCCCGCTGCCCATTCTCAAGGCCAAAAAGGCTTTGGCCGATATGGACAGCGGCCAAGTGCTCAAGGTGGTGGCCACCGACATTGGCTCGGTGCGCGACTTTCAAGCCTTTGCCAAGCAGACCAGCAACGAGCTGGTGAGGCAGGAGACGGTGGGCGACGAATACATCCACCTGCTGCGGCGGCGGTAGATTTTTTTGGTTTCGCTGAAGAAAATATCTAGCCAAATGGGCTTCCAGCGCTTTCTGCACATGCGCGGGAAGCTATCAAATAAGCAGCAAACCGCCTGACCTCAAAGCGT
>JBATPF010000278.1:0-4160 GCA_049291355.1 Giesbergeria sp. | reverse complement strand
GCTGCAAGGCTACCGCTTGCTCGACGAACAATTGCGCGCCTGGCTGTGCGAAGCTACCGGCTACGCGGGCGTGAGCCTGCAGCCGAACGCCGGCTCGCAGGGTGAATACTCCGGCCTGCTGGCCATCAAGGCCTGGCACGCAGCGCAGGGCCACACCGAGCGCACCGTTTGCCTGATTCCCAGCAGCGCGCACGGCACGAATCCGGCCAGCGCCCAGATGGTCGGCATGCAAGTGGTGGTCACGGCGTGCGACGCGCAAGGCAACGTCGATATGGCGGATCTGCGCGCCAAGTGCGAGCAGTACAGCGAGCGCCTGGCCTGCGTGATGATCACCTACCCCAGCACGCACGGCGTGTTCGAGACACAGGTCAAGGACCTTTGCGCCCTGGTGCACCAGCATGGCGGCCGCGTGTACGTCGATGGCGCCAACATGAACGCCCTGGTCGGCGTGGCAGCGCCGGGCGAGTTTGGCGGCGACGTCAGCCACCTCAACCTGCACAAAACCTTCTGCATCCCACACGGCGGCGGCGGGCCGGGCGTGGGGCCGGTGTGCGTGGTGGAAGACCTGGTGCCCTACCTGCCAGGCCATGCCACAGGCGGTGTCGCTGGGCGCGTAGGTGCGGTGAGCGCCGCACCGCTGGGCAATGCGGCCGTCCTTCCGATTTCCTGGATGTACATCCGCATGATGGGCGCAGTCGGACTGCAGGCCGCCACCGAGGTGGCCATTCTCTCGGCCAATTACATCAGTGCCCGCCTCAAGCCCCATTACCCCACCCTGTACGCGAGCAACAACGGACATGTGGCGCACGAATGCATTTTGGATCTGCGCAGCCTGAAGGACACCAGCGGCGTCATGGCCGAAGACGTCGCCAAGCGCCTCATCGATTACGGTTTCCATGCCCCCACGCTCTCATTCCCCGTGCCCAACACGTTGATGGTCGAGCCGACAGAGAGCGAAACGCTGTTTGAAATCGACCGTTTCATTGACGCGATGATTGCCATCCGTAACGAGATCCGCCAGATCGAGTCGGGCGCTTGGCCGCGCGACGACAACCCGCTCAAAAACGCGCCCCATACCGCGCACAGCCTGTTGTCTGAAACCTGGGATCACCCATATCCTCGCGCGCTGGCAGCCTATCCCGTCGCAAGCCTGCGCAGCAACAAATACTGGGCGAGCGTGGGCCGTGTGGACAACGTCTACGGCGACCGCAACCTGTTCTGCAGCTGTATTCCAATGGCTGAACCCGAGGAGCAAGCGAGCTAAGTAGAGGGCGCGCGTACACTGGCGCGCACGTCCACGGTGCGCAAGGGCGCGCCACGGGCTCTGCCCCATGACCAAACCCGACCTGTCCTACCTGCTGCGCAAGTCCGACCCGTCCGCTGATCCGGAGCGGCTCGCTCGGCCGCAGCAAGAACGCCGGGACGAAGCCGCGCGACCCGCTGGCCCTACGGCCGCACTGATCTCCCGGCTGCGCAATTACCAAGTCGAGTTGGAGGCGCAGAACAAAGTGCTGCGCTACAGCCAGGCCGCGGCGGAGAGTGCCTCCGAGCGTTTTGAGGCGCTGTTTGCCAGCGTGCCGCTGGCCCTGATGGTGATTGACGCGCACGACATGGTGGTTCAGGCCAACGCCATGGCGCACCGTTCGTTTCAGCCCACCGAAGCAGACCGACCACTGACGTCGCTGATGCCTTTCGTGGACGCGGCGCACACGCCGCGCGTCCAACAGGCATTTTCTCTGGCCGCCGTCCGCGGCCACGCAGAGGCCACCGAGGTGGTATTTCATATCGGCGCAGACATACAGATCAACGGTGACCTGCACATCGCCCGCATTGAGGCGCCGCAGGACGAAGGTCCGCCGCAGCACCAATACCTGTGCGCCGTCGTGGACCAGGGCCCGCTGCTCACCGAGCGCCGCGCTTTGCAGCAAAGCACCCGGGCGCTGCAGCAGCGCAACGAACAGCTCTACGCCAGCGAAAAACGGCACGCAGCCGTGATCAATTCGGCGCTCGATGCGATCGTGTGCGTCGACCGTTCCCAGCGCATCACGGTATTCAACCCGACTGCGGCGGCGCTTTTCCAGTGCCCCGAGAGCGACGCACTGGGCAGTTCGCTGGAGCGATTTCTTCCGCAGGCCGCACAGGCGCTGACGTTTGCGCAGGTGACCACGCAGGCCATGCTGGGCGAAATGACGGCACGCACCGCGGGCGGGCGCGAACTGGCAGTGGAAGTGAGCGTCTCGTTCGAGCAGCTCGCAGACGGCGGCACCACCACCGTTTTTGCCCGCGACCTCACCGCGAGCAAGCGCGCCGAAGAGCGCCGCGGCGAGCTCGAGCTGCAACTGCGCGAGTCGCACAAAATGCAGGCCGTGGGCACCATGGCCGGCGGCATCGCCCACGATTTCAACAACATTCTGGGCGCCATTTTGGGCAACGTGGAGCTCGCACGGGCCGATTGCCCAGCGGATTCTCCGGCGCAGGAGAGCTTGCGCGAAATCGCCAAGGCCGGCCGGCGCGCGCGCGACCTGGTGCGCCAGATCCTGACCTTCAGTCGCAACGAAGCACCGCGCAGAACACCCGTTCCCCTGGCCGCGATATTGCACGACACCGAGCGCCTGCTTCGCGTCACCCTGCCGCCCGACATCGAACTGCGGGTGCGCGCCAGCGCCTCCGTGCCCGCCGTCCTGGCCGACGCCACCCAGGTAGAACAAGCCGTGCTCAACCTGTGCACCAACGCCATCCAGGCGATGGCGGGCCGGCGCGGCCGGGTGGATGTGCAAGTGCATGCCGCCCACCCAGACACGCGCACCTGCGAACGCCTGGGGCTCACCGCAGGCCGCTACGTGTCCGTCACCGTGCGCGACAGCGGGCCCGGCATGGACGCCGACACCCTGACCCGCGTGTTCGAACCCTTTTTCACGACCAAGCCCGTGGGCCAAGGCACGGGCCTGGGCCTGGCCGTGGTGCACGGCGTCATGCGCGCGCACGGCGGTGCCGTGGACGTGCGCAGCACGCCCGGCGAAGGCAGTTGCTTCACCCTCTATTTTCCGGCTGCAGACGACCACGTGGTGCCTGCCGACTTCGCCCTCAGCAGTCCGTCCCCCCTGGGTGGCGCCATCGATTCGAAAGATCCGCAGCGTCATGTGATGTATGTGGACGACGATGAGGCCCTCGTCTTTCTGGTGCAGCGCCTGCTGCGCCGACGCGGCTATAAGGTGAGCGGCTTTACCGACCCGCGCGCCGCGCTGGCCGCTTTGGCGCAGGCGCCTTGGGACTACGACCTGCTGGTCACCGACTACAACATGCCGGGATTCTCCGGGCTGGAGCTGTTGCGTGAAGCCCGGCGCCTGCACCCCGAGCTGCCCATGGCACTGGCCTCGGGCTACGTGACGCAGGAGATTGAGCAGGCCGCCATGGACGCAGGAGCTGCCGCACTGGTGCACAAACCCAACGACGTGGAAGAACTATGCGCCACGGTCCAGCGCCTGGCGCGGGGCGATGGCTGATCTGCACGCGGGCCCTGCTCCCCTGCACGCGCTCTTTCAGGACGAAGATCTTCTGGTGCTCGACAAGCCCGCAGGCCTGCTCTGCGTACCCGGACGCGGGCCCGACAAAAGCGACTGCCTGAGCCAGCGCGCCCAGCGGCGCTGGCCGGGCGCACTGATCGTGCACCGGCTGGACCAGGCCACCTCCGGACTGGTGCTGATGGCGCGCAGTCCGGCGGTGCAGCGTGCGTTGTCAGCCGCGTTTGCCGAGCGCCAAGTGCACAAGCGCTACCAGGCCGTGGTGCACGGCACATTACAAAACGGCGCAGGCACTCAGGAGGACTCTGGCTGGGCGACGATCGACCTGCCTATCGCCGCCGACTGGGAGCGCCGCCCGCTGCGCGTGATCGACACCGAGCACGGCAAGCCCAGCCAGACCCAGTGGCGCGTCCTGAGCGCCGGTGCAAACAGCACCCGCCTGGAACTGGCGCCGCTGACCGGCCGCACGCACCAGTTGCGCGTTCACCTGGCGGCTCTGGGCCACCCCATTCTTGGCGACGCCCTCTACGGCGACCCTGCCACCGCGCCGCGCCTGCTGCTGCACGCCACGCGCCTGGCCCTGGACCATCCGCGCACTGGTGAGCGCCTGCAGTTCTTCAGTCCCCCAGATTTTTGATG
>JBATPF010000277.1:0-13732 GCA_049291355.1 Giesbergeria sp. | reverse complement strand
GAACGATCTCACCTCGTGTAATCTCAGTCATGGACTTCCCCTTTCCAGTTGGCAGATTGATGGTCAGATCTCAATCTTGGTGCTTCGACACCGTTTGTGGGAGGTGGGAAGTCCCTTCGTATTCATTGCAGCGGACCCGCATACTGCGGGCCGCTGAATTTACACGTTAGCCCGCTCTGAAAGCCGCTTTATCCTGGCCCATGGTTTATTCACCAGCATTCACCTTCGCAAGCGTAAATCCGCTGGGTGTTTTGCCGTGTGCCGGGCTTCGCCTGGCAGCGCTGCGTCGGCTTCAAGCCTTTTTGGCCTCTAGCGCTTTCGCCACAAGCGCTAGCTGCTATCTTTTCCGCAGCATTGTTCCGCTTCCGTGGCGTGGTGTTTTTTTTTGGGATGCGACATTGAAGGTCAGCAGATGCACTGCTCCCCTTCGCACTACCAGCAACTCCAGCCTGACGACGATCGACTCAAATTGTCGAAGTGTGTAGGCTCCCACACAAGGAGTCACACATGGCAACCAATCTCGCAATCGATCCAAGCCTTCTTGACCGCGCAGTTCAAGTCAGTGGCGAACGCACGAAGAAGGCTGCCGTCACCAAAGCGCTGCAAGAGTTCATCGCCCGCCGCGAGCAACGGCGCGTGGCCGATCTGCTGGGCAAGCTGGAGTGGGATCCATCATTTGACTACAAGGCCGAACGGTCTCGCCACAAATGACGCTGCATGTCGATACCAGCGTTTGGTCTCTGGCTCTTCGCCGAGATGTTGAAGCCACCGAACCTGAGGTGCAAGAGCTCAAGGACGCCTTGTTCGGCTCGGACATCGTGGTCACCACAGGTTTGGTTCTTCAGGAGTTGCTGCAAGGGTTCTCGGGCGCAAAAGCCCAAGCGCAGATCATCGAACGTTTCGCTGCCCTGCCTTTGCGTGCGCCCGATCGAGAGGATCACATCGGCGCTGCGGTCCCGAGAAACGCATGTCGCAAAGCAGGTGTTCAGATGGGGACCATTGATGCCTTGCTTGCACAACTCGCCATCCGGCACGACCTGACGCTCCCGACCACAGACAAAGTCTTCACGTATGCGGCCAAGCACTGCGCACTTCGCGTATGGCCAGCGAAGGCACGCGTGAGGTAGTGACGCCTCCCTGCGCTTGGCCTGCGCTTGGCCGGGAACGCCCCGTCAATCCTCTTGCAGCGCTTCACCCTTTGCCAGATACCCCCGTATCTGCGCGTTGACTGCGCCCAGGTGCTCGCGCAGGGCGGCTTCCTTGTCGTGGTCTCGGGCGCGCTGCGGTTCGCCCCAGAAGGCGTTCGGGAAGTGCGTGTCCCAATCAAACCGCGCAATCACGTGCCAGTGCAGGTGCGGCACCTGGTTGCCTAGGGCAGCAAGGTTCACTTTGACCGGTGCCAGGTGCTCGATGAGCGCGCGCTCGACGCAGGCCACGGCGTCCATGCATTCGGCGCGCTCTTCGGCCGAAAGCTCAGAGAACTCGGCGACGTGGGCGTTCCAGATCACGCGGTAGGTGCCTGGGAAGCCGTCTTCTTCAACATGCACCACCCGCAGCTTGTCGCTGTGCCACACCAGACTGCCGCCGTCCTGCGCGCACAGCGCACAGCCAAAAGACGATTTGCTCATACCAATACCCTTTCGATGCCGCCGCTGTTGGCGCGCTGCACGTATTCGGGCAGCCAGTTCTCGCCCAAAATCTGTTTGGCCATTTCAATGACGATGTAGTCGGCCTCCAGCAGGCCGTTCTGCAAGTCGTCCTCGTAGCGCTTGAGGCCTTGCAGGCAGCTTGGGCAGCTGGTGAGGATTTTTACGTTGGCCTGCGCGGGCACGGTACCGTTGGCGCGCAGCAGTGCCTCGCCCTTACGGATTTCTTCTTCCTTGCGAAAGCGCACCTGGGTCGAGATATCGGGGCGGGTGACGCCCAACGTGCCCGATTCGCCGCAGCAGCGATCGCTTTTGATCACGTTGTCGCCCACCAGCGCCTTCACCGTCTTCATCGAGTCGCCCAGCTTCATGGGGTTGTGGCAGGGCTCGTGGTACAGGTAGCCGCCCTGCCCGGCCGGCAAGGTAATGCCCTTTTCCAGCAGGTATTCGTGGATGTCGATGATGCGGCTGCCAGGGAAGATTTTGTCGAATTCGTAGCCCTGTAGCTGGTCGTAGCAGGTGCCGCAGCTGACCACCACGGTTTGGATGTCCAGGTAGTTCAACGTGGTGGCCACGCGGTGGAACAGCACCCGGTTGTCGGTGATCATCTTCTCGGCTTTGTCGAACTGGCCGCTGCCGCGCTGCGGGTAGCCGCAGCACAAATAGCCCGGTGGCAGCACGGTTTGCACGCCGGCGTGCCACAGCATGGCCTGCGTCGCCAGGCCGACCTGGCTGAACAGGCGCTCAGAGCCGCAGCCGGGGAAGTAAAACACTGCCTCGCTGCTGGCCGTGGTGGCCTGTGGGTCGCGGATGATCGGGACGTAGTCCTTGTCTTCGATGTCGAGCAGCGCGCGCGCCGTTTTGTTCGGCAGGCCGCCGGGCAGCTTTTTGTTGATGAAGTGAATCACCTGCTCTTTGATCGGCGCTGCGCCCACGGTGGCGGGCGGGTGCGCGGTCTGCTTGCGGCTGACTTTGCGCAGCAAGTCGACGGCGATGCGCTGCGCCTTGAAGCCCACGCCGACCATGCCGGCACGCAGCAGCTTGATTTTCTCGGGGCTGGTGGCGTTGAGCATGGTCATGGCCAGCGCGTTGCCGGGGCGCCAGCTTTTTTTGCCCATCGTGCGCAGCAGGTTGCGCATGTTCATGGTGACGTCGCCAAAGTCGATTTTCACCGGGCAGGGCGTGAGGCACTTGTGGCAGACGGTGCAGTGGTCGGCCACGTCTTCGAACTCTTGCCAGTGGCGGATGCTGATGCCGCGGCGGGTTTGCTCTTCGTACAGAAAGGCCTCCACCAGCAGCGAGGTGGCGAGGATTTTGTTGCGCGGCGAATAGAGCAGGTTGGCGCGCGGCACATGCGTGGCGCACACCGGTTTGCACTTGCCGCAGCGCAGGCAATCCTTGACCGAATCGGCAATCGCGCCGATGTCGCTCTGCTGCATGATGAGCGATTCGTGCCCCATCAGGCCAAAGCTGGGCGTGTAGGCGTGGCTCAGGTCGGCGTGGCGCACATTGGGTGCCAAATCGGCCTCTAGCGCTTGTCCTGATTGCGCTACTAGCTCTTTATTTCGGAGCAACTTGCCCTTGTTGAAGTGGCCCTGCGGGTCCACGCGCTGCTTGTAGTCGGCAAAGGGGGCGAGCTCTGCGTCGGTGAGGTATTCGAGCTTGGTGATGCCAATGCCGTGCTCGCCCGAAATTACCCCGCCCAGGCTGCGCGCCAGCCGCATGATGCGGCCCACGGCGGCGTGCGCGGTCTGCAGCATGGCGTAGTCGTCGCTGTTGACCGGAATGTTGGTGTGCACGTTGCCGTCGCCGGCGTGCATGTGCAAAGCCACCCACACGCGGCCCTTGAGCACGCGCTGGTGGATGGTGACGCATTCGAGCAGCAGCGGCGCCAGTGCGTCGCCCGCAAAGATGCCGCGCAGGGGCGCGAGAATTTGTGTCTTCCAGCTGGCGCGCAGGCTGTGGTCTTGCAACTGCGGGAACAGCGCCTCCACCCCTTGCAGCCATTGGCTCCAGAGCGTGCGCGCTTGCTGCACCACGTCGAGCGCCTCGTTCACGCGCTCCTGCAGCATTTCGGGCGAAAGTGCGTCGCCAGATTCAACACCGGCTGTCCCCAGCGGCAGCTTGCCACGCGCAAAAAAGTCTTCCAGCGCATCGCACAGCGCCAGCTTGTTCTGTAGCGAGAGTTCAATGTTGATGCGCTCGATGCCGTCGGTGTACTCGGCCATGCGCGGCAGCGGGATGACCACGTCTTCGTTGATCTTGAAAGCGTTGGTGTGGCGGCTAATGGCCGCCGTGCGTTTGCGGTCGGCCCAAAACTTCTTGCGCGCTTCCGGGCTAATGGCAATAAAACCTTCACCGCTGCGCGAGTTGGCAATGCGCACCACCTCGCTGGTGACGCGTGCTACCGCGTCGGCGTCGTCGCCGGCAATGTCGCCAAACAGCGCCATCTTGGGCAGGCCGGCACGCTTGGATTTGGTGGCGTAACCCACAGCCTTCAAGTAGCGGTCGTCCAGATGCTCCAGGCCCGCCAGCACCACGCCCGAGCGCTTTTGCTCTGCGAACATGAAGTCTTTGATCTCGACGATGCTGGGCACGGCGTCTTTGGCATTGCCAAAGAACTCCAGGCACACGGTGCGCGTGTGCACCGGCATGCGGTGCACGATCCAGCGGCAGCTGGTAATCAACCCGTCGCAGCCCTCTTTCTGGATACCCGGCAGGCCCGCGAGGAACTTGTCGGTCACGTCCTTGCCCAGGCCCTCGGTGCGAAAGCGCTTGCCGGGAATGTCGAGCCGCTCGCTGCGCACGGGCGTCTTGCCGTCGGCCTCGAAGTAGTTCAGATCGAAGCTGGCCATTTCGGCGTCGTGAATCTTGCCCAGGTTGTGGCCGACGCGGGTCACTTCCAGCCACTGCGCGTCGGGTGTGACCATGCGCCAACTCGCGAGGTTGTCGAGCGCGGTGCCCCAGAGCACAGCCTTTTTGCCGCCGGCGTTCATGGCGACGTTGCCGCCCACGCACGAGGCTTCGGCGCTGGTCGGGTCTACCGCAAAAACGTAGCCGGCCGCCTCGGCGGCGTCGGCCACGCGCTGGGTGACGACGCCGGCCTCGGTCCAAACCGTGGCCACTTCGCCGTCTACGCCCGGCAGGCGGCGCATCTCCACCGCCGTCATGGCTTCGAGCTTTTCGGTGTTGATGACCGCGCTCTTGTCGGTCAGCGGAATCGCGCCGCCGGTGTAGCCGGTGCCGCCGCCGCGCGCAATGATGGTCAGGCCCAGCTCGATGCAGCCTTTGACCAGGCCGGCCATTTCGGCTTCGGCGTCGGGGGTCAGCACAACAAACGGGTATTCGACGCGCCAGTCGGTCGCGTCGGTCACGTGGCTGACGCGGGACAGCGCATCGAACTTGAGGTTGTCCTTGGCGGTCAGCCGCGAGAGCGTGCGCCGGGTGGCGCGGCGCAACTGGGCCGCGGCGTCAAACGAGGCGTCAAACCGGCGCACCGCAGCGGTGGCCGCACCCAGCAACTCGCCCACCAGCGTGTCGCGCTCGGGCGCGGCATCGGGCTGGCGGCGCTTGTGCACTTCGGAAAGGCGGTGGTCGAGCGCCTGCACCAGTTGCTTGCGCCGCTCGCGGCTGCCCAGCAGGTCGTCTTGCAGGTAGGGGTTGCGCTGCACCACCCAGATATCGCCCAGCACCTCGTAGAGCATGCGCGCGGAGCGGCCGGTGTCGCGCTCGCGCCGCAATTGCAACAGCGTGTCCCAGGCGCGGCTGCCCAGCAGGCGGATGACGATCTCGCGGTCGGAAAAGCTGGTGTAGTTGTAGGGAATCTCGCGCAGGCGCACGGGCTGAGGGGGTTGCGCCATCAAGGTGGCCAACGCGGTGGGAGCATTCATTCGAGGGAACCTGGGGTGGGTGGCAGCCTGTGGGCACACAGGCGCCCGGGAACCCGCGATTTTAGAGATGCGGCGCCTAAACACGCTTTCCACGTGAAATGCGCGTTTAGAGTCAGCTCTCGGCGCGCCCCTTCGCCCGGAGCTTTAGAACAGCACGCGGCAACGCAGTGTGTTGGGCACCTGCTGGAGCTTTTGCAGCGCCAGCTCGGACGATGCGGCATCAATATCCATCACCACATAGCCAATGGCTTCGTTGGTCTGCAGGTACTGGGCGGCCACGTTGATGTGGTTCTCGGCAAAGACGCGGTTGATCTCGGACATCACGCCCGGCACGTTGCGGTGCACGTGCAGGATGCGGTGCGTGCCCTTTTGGGCCGGCAGCGCCACCTCGGGGAAGTTGACCGAGCTGATCGATGTGCCGTTGTCGCTGTAGCGCACTAGCTTTTCCGCCACCTCGATGCCGATGTTGGCCTGCGCCTCCAATGTGGAGCCGCCGATGTGCGGAGTGAGGATGACATTGTCCAGGCCGCGCAGGGGGCTGGTGAATTCGTCTTTGTTGCTGCGGGGCTCTACCGGGAACACATCCACCGCAGCACCCAGCAGCTTGCCCGCGCGAATCGCTTCGGCCAGGGGCTCGATCTCGACCACGGTTCCGCGCGCGGCGTTGATGAAGACCGCGCCCGGCTTCATGGCGGCAATTTCGGCTGCGCCAATCATCCATTTGGTCGACGGCAGCTCGGGCACATGCAGGCTGATGACGTCGCTCGCGCCGAGCAGTTCGGTGAGCCCGGCTGCCTGGCGCGCGTTGCCCAGCGGTAGCTTGGCGATCACGTCGTGAAAAATCACGTGCATGCCAAGCGACTCGGCCAGCACCGAAAGCTGCGAGCCGATGGCGCCGTAGCCGACGATGCCCAGCGTCTTGCCGCGCGTCTCGAAGGCGTTGTCGGCCGACTTGAGCCAGCCGCCGCGGTGCGCGGCCGCGTTGCGCGCCGGAATGCCGCGCAGCAACAAAATGGCCTCGGCCAGCACCAGCTCGGCCACCGAGCGGGTGTTGGAATACGGCGCGTTGAACACCGCAATGCCACGCTCGCGCGCCGCGTTCAGGTCCACCTGGTTGGTACCAATGCAGAAGCACCCGATGGCGACGAGCTTGTTGGCATGCTCCAGCACCTCGGCGGTGAGCTGGGTGCGCGAGCGAATGCCGATGAAATGCACGTCGCGGATGCGCTCAATCAACTGGTCCTGCGGCAAGGCGCCCGACACCGCGTCGATCTGCTCGTAGCCGGCCCTGCGCAGCACTTCCAGCGCGGAAGGGTGCAGGCCTTCGAGCAACAGAAACTTGATCTTGCCTTTATCGAGGGAGGTGGGGGCAAGTGCGCTCATGGGTCAACGGGTCGGGCCGGCGAGTGAAAAGAAGACGCAACCGTAACATGTTGCGGCGCAACATCAAAGCCGTTGCGCGGCTGGCACTACCTGCATCCTGGGAATATTCGAGACACCCGCACGGGGTTAACCCGCTTATTCCAACAAGCAAACGCTGGTTAAAAAGCAATGTGCTCCTGGGTTGCGACACACAGTGGTCACAAATGCAAGCCAGGATCAGCGTTTTCACTTCAGCAAGGAGCCCATTTCATGAAATTCCGATCGCTCGCCGCCGCCGCTTTGGCCCTGATAGGCAGCTCTGCGGCCCTCGCCCAGACCGAGATTCAATGGTGGCACGCGATGACCGCCGTGAACAACGAATGGGTCAACGACTTGGCCAACCAATTCAACGCCAGCCAAAGCGAATACAAGGTGATTCCGACCTTTAAAGGCACCTACGACGAGAACATGACGGCCGCCATCGCCGCCTTCCGTTCGGGCAACGCGCCAGACATCCTCCAAGTGTTTGAAGTGGGCACCGCCACCATGATGGCCAGCAAGGGCGCCATCGTTCCGGTGGGCAAGGTCATGAGCGACGCCGGCTTGGCGTTCGATCCCAAATCCTTCATTCCCGCAGTGGCCGGCTACTACACCGCGCCCAATGGCCAGATGCTGAGCTTCCCGTTCAACAGCTCCACCACCGTTTTTTATTACAACAAAGATGCGTTCAAGGCCGCCGGCCTGAACCCCGACAAGGCACCCGCGACCTGGCCTGAAGTGTTTGCCGCCACCAAGAAACTCAAGGCGAGCGGCCACAGCTGCCCCATGACGCTGGCCTGGATGGGCTGGACGCAGCTGGAAAGCTTTTCCACCTGGCACAACGTGGAGTTCGCCACCAAGAACAACGGCATGTCTGGCATGGATGCCCGCATGAAGATTGATTCGCCCGTGCACGTGCGCCACATCGAGAATTTGGCCAAAGCTGCGGCCGACGGCGACTTCGTCTACAAGGGCCGCGGCAACAAGGCCGAGGCTTCTTTCGTTTCGGGCGAGTGCGCCATGATCCAGACCTCGTCCGGGTTCTACGGCAACGTATCCAAAAACGCCAAGTTCGCCTACGGCCTGGCACCCATGCCCTATTACCCCGACGTGAAGGGCGCGCCACAGAACACCGTGATTGGTGGCGCCAGTTTGTGGGTGATGGCGGGCAAAACGCCTGATAAGTACAAGGGCGTTGCCAAGTTCTTCGACTTCCTGTCGCAAACCAAGGTGCAGGCGGCCAGCCACCAGCGCACGGGTTATCTACCCATCACTCTGGCGGCGTACGACCTGACCGAAAAGTCGGGCTTCTACAAGGACCACCCCGGCACCGACGTGGCCGTGCAGCAGATGATTCGCAAAACCACCGACAAGTCGCGCGGCATTCGCCTGGGCAACTATGTGCAGATTCGCGCCATCGAGGACGAAGAGTTCGAGAACATTTGGTCAGGCAAGCAGACGGCCAAACAGGCCCTTGCCAACATGGTGAGCCGCGGCAACGAGCAGTTGATCCGTTTCGAGAAAGCCAATAAGGGGAAATAGGCCGCAGCGCGCGCTCGGCGCGCGAACTGCGGGGCGGCCCCCTCAGCGGGCCGCCCGTCTACTTTTTCGGTCAGCCCACCGCAAGCGTACAAGTTTCGGTGGGCGTCTCTTTTTTCTGAGTGCCCATGGAAAAACGTGTTCTTTTCCGGTCCGCATGGCTGCCCTGGGCGCTGATGCTGCCCCAGTTGGTCATCATTGGCGTGTTCTTCTTTTGGCCTGCAAGCCAGGCCGTCCTGCAGTCGCTGCAGGTGCAAGACGCGTTCGGGCTGTCCACCGAATGGGTGGGTTTTCAGAATTTCGTGCAGCTGTGGAATGACCCCACCTATTTGGCCTCGTTCAAAACCACGGCCTGGTTCTCGGTATTGGTGGCCGGGCTGGGCATCGGCATTTCACTGGTGCTGGCCATTTTTGCCGACCGCATCGTGCGCGGCGCCATGGTCTACAAGACACTTTTGATCATGCCCTACGCGGTGGCGCCGGTCATTGCCGGCGTGTTGTGGGTGTTCGTCTTCTCGCCGTCGATTGGCGTGGCCACGTTTGGCTTGCGGGCCTTGGGTATTGACTGGAACTACCAGATGGACGGCGGCCAGGCGATGGCGCTGATCATCATGGCCTCGGTGTGGAAGCAAATTTCCTACAACTTTTTGTTCTTTCTGGCGGGGTTGCAGTCCATTCCCAAATCGCTCATCGAGGCGGCCGCCATTGACGGTGCTGGGCCGCTGCGCCGGTTCTGGAACATTCAGCTGCCGCTGCTCTCGCCCACCACGTTCTTTTTGCTGGTGATCAACATCGTCTACGCCTTCTTCGACACCTTCGGCATCATCGATGCCACGACCGAGGGCGGGCCTGGGCAATCGACATCGATCCTCGTCTACAAGGTGTACCAGGATGGCTTCAAGGCGCTGGACCTGGGCGGCTCGGCGGCGCAGTCGGTGATTCTGATGATCATCGTGGTGGCGCTCACGGTGGTGCAATTCCGCTATGTCGAGAAAAAGGTGAACTACTGATGATCGACCGCCGCCCCTGGCTCACTGTGCTCTCGCACGCGGTCATGCTGATCGGCGTGCTGATCGTCGCGTTTCCGCTTTATCTGGCCTTCGTTGCCTCCACCCACACCACCCAGGAAATCGTGCAGGCGCCCATGCCGCTGCTGCCGGGCAGCAATATGTGGGAGAGCTACCGGGCAGCGCTGCTCGGCTCCGGCAAGCTGGGCTCCAACACCACGGTGGCGCACATGATGTGGGTGAGCTTTGTCACCGCCATGGTGATCACGGTGGGCAAGATTGCCATCTCGCTGCTCTCGGCATTTGCCATCGTGTTCTTCCGTTTCCCCTTCAAGATGCTCTGCTTCTGGGCCATCTTCGTCACGCTGATGCTGCCAGTGGAAGTGCGCATCCTGCCGACGTACAAAGTGGTGGCGGATCTGGGCATGCTCAACAGCTACGCCGGTCTCACGCTGCCGCTGATTGCGTCCGCCACCGCCACTTTCTTGTTCCGCCAGTTCTTCCTGACGGTGCCCGATGAGCTGGTGGAAGCTGCCCGCATGGACGGCGCGGGTCCCATGCGTTTCTTCTGGGACGTGCTGGTGCCGCTCTCCAAAACCTCGATCGCGGCGCTGTTCGTGATCCAGTTCATCTACGGCTGGAACCAGTACCTGTGGCCGCTGCTCATGACCACCAGCGAAGACATGTACCCGGTGGTAATCGGCATCAAGCGCATGGTGGCCGGTGGCGGCGACGCGGCCATCGACTGGAACATCGCCATGGCGACCGCCATCCTGGCCATGCTGCCGCCCACCTTCGTGGTGGTGCTGATGCAGAAGTGGTTCGTCAAAGGCCTGGTGGATACAGAAAAATAAGGTCAAATTGGGCTCTAGCGCTTTACCTATAAGCGCTAAAAGCTACTAATACAATAGCAAAATGGCTTCTATTACGCTCCGAAATATTGTCAAGCGCTACGGCATCGGGCCCAAGGCCAACGAGGTGATCCACGGCGTCAACGCCGAAATCCATGACCGCGAATTCGTCGTCATCGTCGGGCCCTCCGGTTGCGGCAAATCCACGCTGCTGCGCATGGTGGCCGGGCTGGAGGAAGTGACCGGCGGCGAAATCCTCATTGGTGACAAGGTAGTCAACAACCTGGAACCCGCCAAGCGCGATATCGCCATGGTGTTCCAGAACTACGCGCTCTATCCGCACATGAGCGTGTTTGACAACATGGCCTACGGCCTGAAGATCGCCAAGGTGCCCAAGGACGAGATCAAGACCCGCGTCGACAAGGCGGCGAAAATTCTCGAACTCGGCCACCTGCTGGAGAGGAAGCCCCGCGAACTCTCCGGCGGCCAGCGC
Organism: Giesbergeria sp.; assembly: GCA_049291355.1. Taxonomy (GTDB): domain Bacteria; phylum Pseudomonadota; class Gammaproteobacteria; order Burkholderiales; family Burkholderiaceae_C; genus Simplicispira. Next base: position 2,905 of record JBATPF010000277.1, on the reverse strand, counting down.
CAGCGTGTGGCCATGGGCCGGGCTATCGTGCGCCAGCCCCAGGTGTTTTTGTTTGACGAGCCGCTCTCCAACCTCGACGCCAAACTGCGCGCGCAGACCCGGCTGGAGATCCAGAAATTGCACCGCGAGCTGGGCATCACCAGCCTCTTCGTCACGCACGACCAGGTGGAAGCCATGACGCTGGCCCAGCGCATGATCGTCATGAACGCCGGCAACATGGAGCAGTTCGGCACGCCCGAAGAGGTGTACCACCGCCCTGCCAGCACCTTCGTCGCCAGCTTTATCGGCTCGCCGCCGATGAACCTTTTGACCAAGGCGCCGGGTGTGCGAGAAGGCACGCTGCTGGGCATCCGGCCCGAGCACCTGGATGTCACATCCGAGGGCGGATGGGACGTGGAAGTCGATACCGTGGAACTGCTGGGCGCCGAGCGCCTGATCTACGGGCGCCTGAACGGCGAAGCACTGATCATCCGGGTGGAAGAAGGCAGCCACGCGCCCGCGCCCGCAAGCCGCATCCATATCACCCCGCGCGCTGGCCGCATCCACGCCTTCGACGCTGCCAGCGGGAAGAGAAAGTGACATCCCCCTGAGGCGCTTCGCGCCTTCCCCCTTCTCTCGGCTTCGCCGGGAAGGGGGACGCCGCCAGCGCGGCGGGGCGGCCCTTGCGCGGCGGCTACTGGCATCGGCCGCCCCAGTTTCAAAGTAAGCCGGCAGAGCAACAAATGAAAGCAGCACCAAGATGACGACACCCTGGCCGTACCCGCGCTGGATCGCACACCGGGGCGCCGGCAAACTGGCACCTGAAAACACCCTGGCGGCATTCCGCCTGGGCGCGCAGTACGGCTACCGGATGTTCGAGTGCGACGCCAAACTAAGCCTCGACGGCCTGCCTTTCCTGCTGCATGACAGCACGCTCGAGCGCACCACCAACGGCGGTGGCATGGCGGGCGAGCAGGACTTCGCTCAGCTCGCGCAGCTCGACGCCGGCAGTTGGCTGGGGCGTGCCTGGGCCGGCGAGCCGCTGCCCACGCTGGAGAACGTGTCGCGCTTCTGCCTTGCCAACCAGCTGCATCTGAACATCGAGATCAAGCCCACGCCGGGGCAAGAAGAAGAGACCGGCCGCGTGGTGGCCGAGCATGCCGAGCGCCTCTGGAAAGATGCGGCTTGCGCGCCGCTGCTCTCGTCCTTCCGCCCCGAATCGCTGGCGGGCGCCATGGCCACGGCGCCCAAGCTACCCCGCGCGCTGCTGCTCGACAGCTTGAGGGAGGGCTGCTTGGACCAGACCCAGGAGCTCGGTTGTGTGGCGCTGATCTGCCGCTACACGCTGTGGGACGCTGCGCTGGTGGCGCAGGTGCATGCGCTGGGCATGCGCGCGCTGAGCTACACGGTGAACGACGCCACAGCCGCCGATGCGCTGCTGGCGTTGGGCACCGACGGCATCATCACCGACCGCGTGGACCTGTTCAGCCCAGCGGCCTGACGCCCGGCCTGACGTCCAGCACGATCAGCGTCGCCAGCCACGCTGCAGGGCCCATTGGCAGCTCGCGCATGCGAGCACCAGGGCGACGTAGCTCAGCATCTTGCCGTCGCGCCCAAACAGCACCAAGCCAGCCACGAGCACGCCTGTACCGACGCCCGCCTGCACCAGCCACTGCATCCACCAAGGCGGCGCACCGGCGGGCCGACCCAGCGCCAGCCGCGCGGGCAGCCACAGCAACAAGGGCAGGCTTAGCGCAGGAGCGACGAAGTTGAGAAGGTGGTTAAGGGCCGACAAAAAGTCCATAAAAATGACGCAAGTCAAGACTCTTGCAGGGAGCAATAGGCCTGCACAGCACAAGATTTTATAATCCCGCTATGTCTGTCTGGGCCTTGGGCATCAACCACAACACCGCGCCAATCGATTTGCGTGGTCGTTTTGCGTTTGCGCTCGACCAAATCGCCCCCACGCTGCACGGTTTGCGCACCGCCCTGGGGGCCGCCAATCCGCATCGCGGCATTGAATCGGCCATTATTTCCACCTGCAACCGCACCGAGGTGTATTGCGCCGGAGACCAGATTGCACTGGACCACGCGCTGGGCTGGCTGGCGCAAAGCGGTGGCGTCAGCACCGAGCTGCTGCGCTCGCACTCGTACGTGCTGGAAGACGGCCCGGCCGCCCGCCACGCATTCCGCGTAGCCAGCGGGCTCGATTCCATGGTGCTGGGCGAGCCGCAAATCCTGGGGCAGATGAAAGACGCCGTGCGCGCCGCCGAGAGCGCGGGCGCGCTGGGCTCCACGCTGAACCAGCTTTTCCAGCGCAGCTTTGCCGTCGCCAAGGAAGTGCGCACTTCCACCGAAATCGGCGCCCACAGCATCAGCATGGCCGCCGCCGCGGTGCGCCTGGCCAGCCAGATTTTTGAAGACCTGGGCAAAACCAAGGTGCTTTTTGTCGGTGCCGGCGAAATGGTTGAGCTCACCGCTACGCATTTCGCCGCACGCAACCCGCAATCCATCGCCATTGCCAACCGCACGCTGGAACGCGGCGAGCGCCTGGCCGCGCGCTTTGGCGCCGAGGTGCTGCGCCTGGCGGACCTGCCCGAGCGTTTGCACGAATTCGACATCGTCGTCAGCTGCACTGCCAGCACGCTTCCCATCGTCGGCTTGGGCGCTGTCGAGCGCGCGCTGAAAAAGCGCCGCCACCGCCCCATGTTCATGGTCGACTTGGCGGTGCCGCGCGACATCGAGCCCGAAGTCAAAGCGCTGCGCGACGTCTACCTCTACACCGTGGACGACCTGGCCAGCGTGGTGCAAACGGCGCAGGCCAGCCGCCAGGCCGCCGTGGAGCAGGCCGAAGTGATCATCGACGCCGGCGTGCAAAGTTTCATGCACTGGATGGACCAACGCGATCCGCAGCATGGTGTGGTGC
>JBATPF010000276.1:0-2724 GCA_049291355.1 Giesbergeria sp. | reverse complement strand
GCGGCCTGACGGTGCTAGTCAACGGCATCCGCGCCTTCCTGCCCGGTTCGCTGATCGATACGCGCCCGGTCAAGGACCTGACGCCGTACGAAAACAAGACCATGGAATTCAAGGTCATCAAGCTCGACCGCAAGCGCAACAACGTGGTGCTGAGCCGCCGCGCGGTGGTCGAAGCCTCGATGGGCGAAGAGCGCGAAAAGCTCATGTCCACCCTGAAGGAAGGCGCCATCGTCAACGGCGTGGTCAAGAACATCACCGAATACGGTGCGTTCGTGGACTTGGGCGGTATCGACGGCCTGCTGCACATCACCGACATGGCATGGCGCCGCGTTCGCCATCCTTCGGAAGTGGTCACGGCCGGCCAGGAAATCACCGCCAAGATCCTCAAGTTCGACACCGAAAAGAACCGCGTCTCGCTGGGTCTCAAGCAAATGGGCGACGACCCATGGATGGGCGTTTCCCGCCGCTACCCACAAAGCACGCGCCTGTTCGGCAAAATCACCAACATCGCCGACTACGGCGCGTTTGTGGAACTCGAACCCGGCATCGAAGGCCTGGTGCACGTCTCTGAAATGGACTGGACCAACAAGAACATCGCTCCTTCCAAGCTGGTCACGCTGGGCGACGAAGTCGAAGTCATGGTCCTCGAGATCGACGAAGACAAGCGCCGTATCAGCCTGGGCATGAAGCAGTGCAAGGCCAACCCTTGGCAAGAGTTCGCGCAGGACACCAAGCGCGGCGACCGCGTCAAGGGCCCCATCAAGTCGATCACCGACTTCGGCGTGTTCGTTGGCTTGGCTGCCGGTATCGACGGCCTGGTGCACCTGTCTGACCTGTCGTGGAACGAGCCCGGCGAAGCCGCCGTGCGCAACTACAAAAAGGGCCAGGAAGTCGAAGCCATCGTGCTGGCCGTGGATGTGGAGCGCGAGCGCATCTCCCTGGGCATCAAACAACTCGACGGCGACCCGTTCACCACCTTCGTGACCGTGAACGACAAGGGCCAGACCGTCACCGGCAAGGTCAAGACCGTGGACGCCCGTGGCGCCGAGATCGACCTGGGTGAAGACATCCTGGGTTACCTGCGCGCTTCGGAAATCTCGCGCGACCGCGTGGAAGATGCCCGCAACGTGCTCAAGGAAGGCGACGAAGTCACCGCCGTGGTGGTCAATGTGGATCGCAAGACCCGCAACATCCAGCTGTCGATCAAGCAAAAAGACATGATCGACGAGCAAGGTGCCATGGCCAACCTGAGCCAGCAGTCGAGCCGCGAAAGCGCCGGCACGACCAGCCTGGGCGCCCTGCTGCGTGCCAAGCTGGACAACTCGGACAAGTAATCCCAATGATCACCGCCGGCCCCCAGGGTGCTGGCCAAGATCGCAGCCGGGTGAGTGCACAATGCGCCCACCCGGCATTTTTTTGTGCATTGAACGTATGACCCGATCCGACCTCGTTGAAGCCCTGGCCGAGCGTTTTCCCCAGCTGACGCACCGTGACGCAGAGATCGCCGTCAAGACTTTGCTCGATGCCGTGGGCGACGCACTGGTGCGCGGCCACCGCATCGAAGTGCGGGGTTTTGGCAGTTTTTCGGTCAGCCACCGGCCCCCGCGCCTGGGCCGCAACCCGCGCAGCGGCGAAGCCGTGGCCATTCCAGCCAAGCGCGTGCCGCACTTCAAGCCCGGCAAAGCGCTGCGCGAAGCGGTGGACCAGCGAACCGAAGAGCTCATCCACCCGGCAACGGGTGCGTAATGCTATTTAATTAATAGCTGATAACGCTTACAGAATAAGCGCTAGAGGCCGAAAAAATCTAAAATTCGGCAATCCGCGCCCGAAGCCCGCGCTTTGCAGCCATCGCTTCGTAGAATCGTCTCACCACCGGGGACGCCATGAAATACTTCCTGTGGCTGCTCAAGGCAGCCATTTTCTTTACGCTTTTCGCTTTTGCGCTGAACAACCAGCAAGACGCCACCGTGCACTTGTTCTTTGGCACGCAGTGGCGCGCGCCGCAGGTACTTATCGTGCTGACAGCCTTTGCCTTTGGCTTGGTCGCCGGAGTGCTCGGCATGGTGCCACGCTGGTGGAAGCACCGCAGTGCCGCACGGCGAGTGCACGCCGCCCAGACCCCGCCCGCCGCAGCGCCCGTGCCCAGTGCACCCCCCGAGTCTCTCCCGCCGCATGGAATTTGACCTTGCCTGGATTCTCTTGGGTCTGCCGCTGGTCTTCATGCTCGGCTGGGGCGCATCGCGCCTGGACCTGCGCCAGCTGCGCACACAGAACCGCGATGCCCCCAAAGCCTACTTCAAGGGCCTGAATTTCCTGCTCAACGAGCAGCAGGACCAGGCCATTGACGCCTTCATCGAGGCGGTGCAGAACGACCCGGACACGTCCGAGCTGCATTTCGCACTGGGCAATTTGTTCCGGCGCCGGGGCGAATATGACCGCGCGGTGCGCGTGCACGAGCACCTGCTCTCGCGCGGCGACCTGAGCGGCGCCGACCGCGACCGCGCCCAGCACGCGCTGGCGATGGACTTCCTCAAGGCCGGCCTGCTCGACCGTGCTGAATCGGCCCTGCACAAGCTTGAAGGCTCTGCCTTTGAAGGTGAAGCGCTGCTGGCGCTGCTGGCGATCAACGAGCGTTCGCGCGACTGGCCGCAGGCACAGGCCATTGCACAGAAGCTGGAGAACGCCAACCAGGGCAGTTTCGCGCCCCGACTGGCGCACTACCTC
>JBATPF010000275.1:0-7647 GCA_049291355.1 Giesbergeria sp. | reverse complement strand
CCTTTGCCAGCGCGCTGGGCGACCACCCTGCCGACTACGTGGCCCTCACCGGCCTGGGGCTGCTGCGCCTCAAGCAAGGGCAACCACAGGCCGCGCTCGACGCCTTCCTGCGTGCCGGCGTGATGGAGCCGCGCTACGCCCGCGCCCGCACCTGGACCGCCGTCGCCTACTACCAACTGGGCCGCCACCAGGACGCCATCACCACGCTGCAGCAGGCCAGCGCGCTGGACGACAAAGACCCGATCCCCTACATGCTGCTGGCGCAGATTTACACCGACCTGTTCCAGCCGGGTGAGGCCGTGCAGGCTGCGCGCGCCGCCGTCACGCGCATGCCCTATTTGAAGTCGCTCAACCAGCTTGCCAACGACCAGAAAGGCAGCGCCAATCTGGGCGCTTCGCTCGCCTTTTTTGGCATGGAAGACTGGGCGCTGGAGCTGGCGCAGCAGAGCTTCTCGCCCTACTGGGGCGCGAGCCATTTGTTTCTGGCCGACCGCTACCGGGGCGAGTTCAACAAAAATTCCGAGTTGTTCCAGGGCTTTCTTACCGATCCGATGGCGTTTGGCGCCAGTCAGCGCTACGCGTCGTTGCTGCAGCAGCCCGGCAACCATGGGGCCGTGGACGTTTGGCAGGAGCAGGAGTTCTACCAACTGAGCGCGCCTTCGGTAACGCTCAACGGCATGGACAACCGGCACGTACCCATTGCCTGGTTTTTGAAGGCGCAGAAGGCCAAGGGCAGCCACTTTCCCATCGATATCGGCGTCACCAACCAACCCGCCATTTACGATGCGAGTGGCTCGGCCGATGCAGATGCCGAGGTGCTCACCATTGGACTGGGCATGCAACCGAACGAGCGGCTCAATCTGTTCGCCTACGCCAACCATACCGGCATCAAGTTGCGGGCCCACAACCTCTTTGTCACGGAGGTGGACAAGACCACGCAGCAAGGCGTGCTGGGGCTGTCTTACCGATGGAGCCCGACCGAGCAGACCTGGTTCAAGCTGGGACGCGGCCTGGAAGCCTCGCGCATCGCGAACTTTCCGATGCTGTTCGAGTTGGGTCCGCTCTTTGGCGTTGCCGGTTTTGGGGCAAATCCCCGCAAGAGCCTGAGCGATCTGCAGCTGCGCCACAGCGTCGATCTGGAACCCGGCACGCGCTGGAGCCTGGCGTTGGAGCATGTGGCAGAAAAGCAGGCCAGCGAGGCCTTGGGTGTGGGCCGCCTGAGCACGGTAGAAAATGGCCAAACCTTCTCGGACACCATGACCTTTGGCGGCGTCAACGCCATTGAGCGCCGTTACACCGGTCTCACCTTGGACGGCGAGCAGCAACTGAACCCCGCCTTGAAGATCGATGGCGCGCTGGCGTTGCAACAGATTCGCCACCGCGTGGACGGTGCCAGCGGACTGCGCCTGACGACCTCCGGGTTCGAGACGCTCGATACCGCCCGGCGCCACGATACCGAGCGTGCGCTCAGCCCGCGCCTGGGCGTCGTCATGCAGCCAGCGCCCGGCGCCACGCTGCGCCTCGCCTACCAAGACTGGCTGCGCCCCTTGAGCGTGTCCACCCTGACCCGCGTCGAAACCGCTGGCATCGCCGTGGAAGACCGGCTGGTGGAAGCCGGCGGCCGGCACAAACGTCTGGTGGCGCAGTGGAGCCAGGAGCTGGGCGGCACTACCTTTTTGAGCGCTCGGGCCGATCACCTGCAGGTGCGCAACCCCGACACGCTGGGTGTGGACCTGCGAACGCCCAGCCTGCCGTTTCTGGAAGAGATGCGCAATGCCCAGCTCGTCAATCTCTCCAGCACCGACCTGCTGGAAGACACCCCCGACTTTCACCATGGAACGCTCAGCACGCTTGCGGCGGGCGTGAACCACATGGTGAACCGCCAGTGGTCGCTCTATGGAAAATACCTGTACCAGCACAGCGAAACCGACTACCTGTCGGAGACCGCCATCCTGGTGGCCCATACCCACTACATCCCTTACATCCCGCGTCACACGCTGGCGCTGGGCGCTACCTGGGCCAGCAGCCAGCGCCTGTACCTGAGTGGCCGTGCGGTGTATCGCTCCGAGCGCTTCGAGGACGCGAGCAATCTCACGCCCCGTCCTCCCGGCTGGAGCCTGGACCTGGTCGGTTATTGGGAATCGAGCGACAAGCACTGGCTCGTCGGCATGGGCGCGCTCAATCTGCTCGGCCCCAAATCTGCCCGCCAGAAGGCCCGCTACGTGCTCGATGCGCGCTACCGGTTTTAAGCGCCTGGCGCTCTCCTTGGGCGCGGCCTTGCTGGCACTGCTGCTGGTGGGCGCTGCGTCGCTCAGCCGCCCCTGGCACGCGCTGGAGTTCAAGACCTTCGACCTCTGGAGCTCGCTGGCTGCCCCGCACCGCAGCACCTTGCCGGTGGTGGTACTGGCCATCGACGAGCCGACGTTTCAGGAGGTGCAGCAGCGCTGGCCTTTTCCGCGCAGCTTGCATGCGCGGCTGCTGGACCGCCTGCGCGAAGACGGCGCCACCGCCGTCGGTTTTGACGTGGTCTTTGCCGACCCGAGCGCACCCGAACAGGATGCCGCGTTCGCCCTTTCGCTCGCAGCTGCCACGGCAGCGGGCCTGCCGGTGGTGCTGGCCTCGGCGCGCGAAAAAATCGACAGCGCCAGCGCGACGCTCTGGACCGACGTGCTGCCGTTGCCCGCCTTCGTTGCTGCCGGTGCCCAGTACGGCAACGCCGGGGTGCAACCCGACGATGATTTCGTGGTGCGCCGCATGCCCCAGTTGGCCGGGAGTTTCTCTGCTGCGCTGGCCCGCGCCGCAACGCAGCACACAGCCTCCGCGTCCGCCGAACTCATTGCCTACAGAGGTCCGCGAGGTACCTTTGACACGCGCTCGTACTACCAGGCGCTCGACGCCGGCTTGCTGCCGCCAGGCTTCTTTCGCGGCAAGGTGGTGCTGATCGGCCGCTCCGCTCTCACCGCCAGCGAGCTGCAGCACAGCCAGGCCGATCTCTTCAATTCGCCCTTTGCCGCCCTGGGTGGCGAGCGCCTGTTCCCCGGCGTGGAGCTACAGGCCACGCTGCTCGACAACCTGGCCAGTGGCGACGGCCTGCGCCTCGCGCCCGAGGCGTGGTCGCTGGCGCTGGTGCTGCTTGCACTCACCCTGATGCTGCCTGCGAGCCTGCGCTGGCACCCCGGCGCAGTGGCCTTGCTCGCCGCAGGCATTGTCGGTGCCATGGCGCTGCTGTCATGGCTGTTGTTTTTCAAAGTCGGGCGCTGGCTGCCGCCGCTTTTGCCCATGGCCGCGAGCGCCGCCATCTATGGTGCCAGCGCCTTGACGGGCTACGCGCAGGCGCGCCAGCGAGCGCGCAAGACCCGCGCCATGTTCTCGCAGTACGTGCCGTCCGAAGTGGTCTCGCGGCTCATCGCAGAGCCCGCGCTGCTGCGCCTGGGCGGCGAGGCGCGCGAGGTCACCCTGCTGTTTACCGATCTGGCGGGGTTCACCACGCTCTCGGAGCAGCTCAGCGCCGAGCAGACGGTAGAGCTGCTGGGCCTGTATTTCGGCACCATGGCACCCATCGTGCACGCCAGCGGCGGCACCATCGACAAATACATCGGCGATGCGCTGATGGCCTTCTGGGGCGCACCCCTCGCCGATGCAGACCACGCAGAGCACGCAGTGCGCGCCGCCATCGCCATGCAGCAGGCCATGGGCAAGCTGTGCGATGAGTTGGAGCGCCGCGGCCTGCCGCGCATTGCCATGCGCATCGGCGTGCACTCAGGGCGTGTGGTGGTGGGCAACGTCGGCTCGGCCGAGCGCTTTTCCTATACCGCGATTGGCGACGCCGTGAACCTGGCGGCGCGGCTGGAAGGCGCGAACAAGGCGTTTGGCACCGGCATCCTGCTTTCGGGCGATACGGCGGCGCTGCTGCCCGGAAACATACCGCTGCGTGTGCTGGACGAGGTCATCGTGAAAGGGAAAAGCCAGGCGATCCGGGTGTACACGCCATGTGCCGACGCTGCGCTGTGCCGCCTCTCGGCCGATGCGCTGGACGCCTTTGCGCAGCGCGAGTGGGCCCAGGCCAGGACAGGGTTCGAGGCACTGCAGCGTGCTTTGCCGGGGGACTTGGCCACACGGCGCCTGCTGGAGCGACTGAACGCGGCCTGCAACCTGACCGACGATGCGCCTTGGTCGGCGGCCCAGGCACTCGACAAGCTGTAGCAAGTCAGCGCATCCAAAGGAAGTTGATTTTTCGAAATGGATAGCAACAAACCATTACAGGTAAGGCGCTGGAGGCATTTTTATACAAATTTAGTTCTGGTGGGCGGTTCGTCCGCCGCTATGTCCCAGCCCGCTTCTCGCGCCAGGCCCGTGACCATCGCCCAGTCGCCTTCGCCGCGCCGCGCAGGCCCAAGCCGGCAGGCGCAAAAAAGCCCGCGCGCAGGCGGGCTCTTGCAGGGGCCGAAACGCTTACTTGGCCGCGACCACGCGCACCATGTCCAGGCACTTGTTCGAGTAGCCCCACTCGTTGTCGTACCAGGCGACCACCTTGAGGAAGGTGTCGTCGAGCGCAATGCCGGCGTCGGCGTCGAACACGCTGGTGCAGGACTCCCCGCGGAAGTCGGTGGCTACCACCTTGTCTTCGGTGTAGCCCAGGATGCCCTTGAGCGCGCCTTCGGACTGCGCCTTCATTTCGGCACAAATTTCCTTGTAGGTGGCGGGCTTCTCCAGCTCCACCGTCAGGTCCACCACCGACACGTCGGAGGTCGGCACACGGAAGGACATGCCGGTGAGCTTCTTGTTGAGTTCGGGAATCACCACGCCCACGGCCTTGGCTGCGCCGGTGCTGCTGGGGATGATGTTTTCCAGAATGCCGCGCCCGCCGCGCCAGTCCTTGTTGCTCGGGCCGTCCACGGTCTTCTGCGTGGCGGTGGCTGCGTGCACCGTCGTCATCAGGCCGCGCTTGATGCCCCATTTGTCGTTCAGCACCTTGGCCACGGGCGCCAGGCAGTTGGTGGTGCAGCTGGCGTTGCTGATGATCGCCTGGCCCGCGTAGGTCTTGCAGTTCACGCCGTGCACGAACATCGGCGTGTCGTCCTTCGAGGGGGCCGACATGATGACCTTCTTGGCGCCCGCATCCAGGTGCTTCTGCGCGGTTTCCTTGGTCAGGAACAGGCCGGTGGCTTCGATGACGATGTCGGCGCCGACCTCGTTCCACTTCAAAGCCGCAGGGTCGCGCTCCTGCGTCAGGCGGATCGTCTTGCCGTTGACGACCAGGTGGTTGCCCTCCACCTTCACGTCGCCCTTGAAGCGGCCATGCACGCTGTCGTACTTCAGCATGTAGGCGAGGTAGTCGGGCTCAAGCAGGTCGTTGATGCCCACCACCTCGATGTCGGAAAAGTTCTGCACCGCGGCGCGGAACACCATGCGGCCGATGCGGCCGAAACCGTTGATACCAATCTTGATCGCCATAGCTCAGTCTCTCCAGGGTTGGATTGCCAAAAATTATTTGCGCTTGAGCGCCGCCAGCACCGTAGCGGCGACGTTCTCTTCGGTGAAACCAAAATGCTTGAACAGCACTGGCGCCGGGGCCGATTCGCCGTAGGTGTCGATGCCGATCACTGCTGCGCAGCCGTATTTCCACCAGCCGCTGGTGACGCCCATTTCCACCGCGATGCGTGGCACGCCTGTGGGCAACACGGCCTTCTTGTACTTCACGTCTTCGCGGTCGAAGGTGGTGGTGCTGGGCATGGAGACCACGCGCACCGCGATTTTCCTGGCAGCCAGCAGGCGCTGCGCCTTGAGCGCGAGCTGCACTTCTGAGCCGGTGGCAATGATGACGGCCTTGGCCTTTTTCTTCAGGCCCACGTCGGCCGGCTCGGAGAGCACATAGGCGCCGCGCGAGATATCGCCCAGATCGCGCTTGGGTGCGTAGGGCAGGTTCTGGCGGGAGAGCAGCAGCGCGGTCGGCTTGTCGCGGTTCGTCAGCGCCACGCTCCAGGCCACGGTGGTTTCGGCCGTATCGGCCGGGCGCCACACGTCGAGATTGGGAATCAGCCGCAGGCTGGCGGCGTGCTCGATGGATTGGTGCGTGGGGCCGTCTTCGCCCAGGCCGATCGAGTCGTGCGTGAACACATGGATCACGCGCTGCTTCATCAGCGCGGCCATGCGGATGGCGTTGCGGCTGTAGTCGCTGAAGGTGAGGAAGGTGCCGCCGTAGGGGATGAAGCCGCCGTGCAGCGCAATGCCGTTCATCACGGCCGCCATGCCGAACTCGCGCACACCGTAGTTGATGTGGCGGCCGATGTGGCCGTCTTCGGTCTTCACCACCGCGCCTTTGGCGTCCATGCGCAGCGGCGGCGTGGATTGGGTGTTGGTGAGGTTGGAGCCCGTCAGGTCCGCGCTGCCGCCCAACATTTCGGGCAGCTTGGCGGTGAAGGCTTCCAGCGCGATCTGGCTGGCCTTGCGGCTGGCCACGGTGTCGCCCTTGGTGTGGGCCTCGACCACGGCATCGACGGCGGTCTGCGCGAAATGCTTGGGCAGGTCGCCCGCCATGCGGCGCTCGAATTCGGCGGCCAGCTCAGGGAAGGCGGCGCGGTAGGCAGCAAAGCGCTGGTTCCATTCGGCCTGCGCCTGGGCGCCGGATGCATCGGTATTCCAGTCGGCATACACCTCAGCCGGTACTTCGAACGGCGCGTAGGGCCAGTTGAGCGCGGCGCGGGTGAGCGCAATCTCGTCAGCGCCGAGCGGCTCGCCGTGCGCCTTGGAAGTATTGGCGCGGTTGGGCGAGCCCTTGCCAATATGCGTTTTGCAGACGATGAGCGTGGGCTTGGCGCTTTGCGCACGGGCCTTGGCAATGGCTTTGTCCACTGCGTCGGCGTCGTGGCCATCGACCGGGCCGATCACGTTCCAGCCACAGGCCTCGAAACGCTTGGGCGTGTTGTCGATGAACCAGGGCGCCACCTGGCCGTCAATCGAAATGCCGTTGTCGTCGTACAGCGCAATCAGCTTGCCCAGCTTCCAGGCACCGGCGAGCCCCACGGCTTCGTGGCTGATGCCTTCCATCAGGCAACCGTCGCCGAGCATCACGTAGGTGTGGTGGTCGACCACGGTGTGGCCGGCCTGGTTGAATTCGGCTGCCAGCAGCTTTTCGGCCAGCGCCATGCCCACGGCATTGGTCAGGCCCTGGCCCAGCGGGCCAGTGGTGGTCTCGACGCCAGGCGTCACGTCCACTTCGGGGTGGCCGGCGGTTTTGCTGTGCAGCTGACGGAAGTTCTTCAGCTCCTGGATCGGCAGCTTGTAGCCCGTCAGGTGCAGCACAGCGTAGAGCAGCATGGACGCGTGTCCGTTCGAGAGCACGAAGCGGTCGCGGTCGGCCCAGTGCGGGTCTTGTGGGTTGTGGCGCAGGTGTCGCCCCCACAGCGCAACCGCCATATCGGCCATGCCCATAGGCGCACCGGGGTGGCCGGAATTGGCTTGTTGCACAGCATCCATTGCGAGTGCGCGGATCGCATTCGCCATTTGTTCAGAATTGGCCATCGGGGCAGGTCCGGTCAGGACGGTCATGAGGGGAAACCCCAGATTTTAACGGTGCGCCTTGAACGGGTTCCCCACAGCGCCATCTGCACTGCCGCGCAATGCACTAGAGTGCCAGGCGTGACCCTC
>JBATPF010000274.1:0-4261 GCA_049291355.1 Giesbergeria sp. | reverse complement strand
GGTTTGTGGCCGGGGCGCGCATCGTCCACCCCAATGCGGGCGCCATGCTGGCGTGCAATCTCCTGCACGATGGGCAGCCCCAGACCCGAGCCGTCGGCCTCGTTGCCCAGGACGCGATAGAAGGGCTGAAAAATCAGCTCGCGCTCGGATTCGGGCACACCGGGGCCAGAATCCTCCACCTGCAGCAGCAGCACATGCCCGAAGGTGTCGGCCAGCACCCGCGCGGTCACGACGCCGGGGCGCTCGGACGTCGATGGCGTGTAGTTGATGGCGTTGTCCACCAAATTGCGCACAAGTTCGTGCAGCAGCGTGGGGTTGCCCAGCATGTTCACCCCCGGCGCGCCGGGCAGCGCGCCGTCGTAGCCCAGGTCAATGCCTTTGTCGAGCGCGCGCGAGATGGCGTCATGCACCACATCCACCGTGATCTGCGCCAGATCGCAGGGCACCAGGGCCATCTGCGCGCTGCTGCTCTCGGCGCGCGCCAGCGCCAGCAACTGGTTGACGCTGTGCGTGGCGCGGATGCTCGAGCGCCCGATCTGCTCCAGCGAGCGCTTGATCTCTTCGGCACTGGTGCCCGCGCGCTGCGCCAGATCGGCCTGCATGCGCAGGCCCGCCAGCGGGGTCTTGAGCTGGTGCGCAGCGTCGGCCAGAAAGCGCTTTTGGGTCGCCAGCGAGTCGCCCAGCCGCGTGAGCAGGTCGTTCACTGAGGCCACCAGCGGCGCCACTTCCAGGGGCACGGTCCGGTCATCCAGCGGCGAGAGATCGTCGGGCTTGCGCGCGCGGATGCGCTCTTCAAGCTGGTTGAGGGGCTGGATGCCGCGCGCCAACGCCAGCCACACCAACAGCACGGCCAGCGGCAGGATGATGAATTGCGGCAGCATCACCCCCTTGATGATCTCGGTGGCCAGCACGCTGCGCTTTTCGCGCGTCTCGGCCACCTGCACCAGGGCCAGTGGCGCCTCGGGCAAGGCCAGCCGCACCCAGATGTAGGCCATGCGGATATCGAGCCCGCGAAACTCGGCGTCGCGCAGATGCACTTCGCCGTTGGAGGTGTGCTCGCCCACAGGTGGCGGAGGCAGATCGCGCTCGCCCGAGAGCAGCTCGCTGCGCGGCCCGGTGACCTGGTAGTACACCGTATCGGAATCGTCGGCGCGCAGGATTTCGCTGGCGGGCTGGGGCAGGTTGAACTGCACCTTGCCGTGGTTGACCGAGACCAACTGCGCCAGCGCCTGGGCGTTGTATTCCAGCGCGCGGTCAAACGGTTTGTTGGCAATGCCTTGCGCCACCAGCCAGGTCAGCGCCAGGCTCACGGGCCAGAGCAAGAGCAGTGGCGTAAGCATCCAGTCGAGGATTTCGCCAAACAGGGAGCGCTGCTCGCGCTGGAAGATTTTCACGGCAGTGACCGAGCCAAAATTTTAAGTAAAAACAGGCTCTAGCGCTTATCCATCAAGCGTAAGCAGCTATGAAATACATAGTTTGCAGCTCGGAATTATTCTGGGATCTTCTCAAGGCAGTACCCCAAGCCACGCACCGTTGCGATGCGAATCGGGCCTTTTTCGATCTTCTTGCGCAGGCGGTGGATGTAGACCTCGATGGCGTTGTTGCTCACCTCTTCGCCCCATTCGCACAGGCGCTCGACGAGCTGGTCCTTGCTTACCAGGCGCCCGGTGCGCTGCAGCAGCACTTCCAGCAGACCCAGTTCGCGCGCCGAGAGCTCCACCATCTTGCCGTCGATGGTGGCCACACGGCCGGACTGGTCGTAGAGCAAAGGCCCGTGCTTGATCGCGCTGCTGGCGCCACCCATGCCGCGGCGTGCCAGGGCGCGCACGCGGGCTTCGAGCTCTTGCAGTGAAAACGGCTTGGCCATGTAATCGTCGGCGCCCAGGTCCAGGCCCTTGACACGCTCGTCCACGCTGTCGGCAGCGGTGAGGATCAGCACCGGCAACGCCGAGCCGCGCGAGCGCAGCCGCTTGAGCACCTCCAGCCCGTGCATGCGCGGCAGGCCCAGGTCGAGGATCAACAGGTCGAACTCGTTGTTCGTCATCAGCGCGGCGTCGGCTTCGCTGCCGCTGGCCACGTGGTCCACCACCGCGCCCGAGCCGCGCAGCGTGCGCAAAAGGCCATCAGCTAGCACCTGGTCGTCTTCGGCAATGAGGATGCGCATGCGTGTCTCCGAGGGGTGGGCGTGGATCAGACCGTTGAGGCTTATGCAGCCATTCTAGGAGGGCATGGCCTTACCGCTGCTTAGCTGCTTGTTGCGTGCCGCCGCTGCCATAGGTTTCCAGACCGATCGATACCACGGCCGCCACAGCGTCGCCCACGTCGGCGCGAAACTCCGCTTCGGCTTGCACCACCGCGCCCTGAAACGCCTGCAGCCAGGCGAGCCCGGTGGGCGTGAAGCACACGCGCCGTGCACGCGCATCCAGCGGGTCGCTGCTGCGCTGTACCAAGCCCCAGGCGATGCATTGGTCCACTAGGCTGGCCATGGCCTGTTTGCTCATTCCGGCGCGCGCCGCCAGGTCGGTCAACCGGTCCCCCGAAAGCGACAGGTGGCGCGTGATGTGAATGTGCGCAGCGCTCACCTGGTCGCGTGCGGCCAGGTTGGACAGCGCCAGCGGCACCTCGACATTGCGCGCCATGAGCTGGAGCACGCGGGCGTCAAAGCGGCGCAGGGCGTCGCCCATCCGGCGGCCCAGATGGGTCAGGCGCCAGGCATCGTCGAAGTCCGGGGGAGTCATCCCTGGATTGTCGATTATTTAGTCATGAAAACTGACTAAATAATGGGTTTACGAAAAAGTATTGCGCTCGTACATTACTGTTCAAGCATCCAGTCTTTCTGCAGAGCAAGACGGAGAAAACCGTTTCAACCGATTGAATTTCAAGGAGATTTCCATGAGCACCCCTACCAGCCGCAGCATGCCCGCCGACGGCGAAAAAGCCCGCGCCCTGCAAGCCGCCCTCGCGCAAATCGAGAAGCAGTTTGGCAAAGGCACCATCATGCGGCTCGGCGAAGGCGAAGTGATCGAGGACATCCAGGTGGTCTCCACCGGCTCGCTCGGTCTCGATGTGGCGCTCGGTGTCGGCGGCCTGCCGCGCGGCCGCGTGGTGGAAATCTACGGCCCGGAATCCTCGGGCAAGACCACGCTGACGCTGCAAGTCATTGCCGAAATGCAAAAACAGGGCGGCCAGTGCGCCTTCGTGGATGCCGAGCACGCGCTCGACATCCAGTACGCGCAAAAGCTCGGCGTGAACCTGCAAGACCTGCTGATCAGCCAGCCCGACACCGGCGAGCAGGCGCTGGAGATCGTGGACAGCCTGGTGCGTTCGGGCGCGGTAGACCTGATCGTCATCGACTCGGTGGCGGCCCTCACCCCCAAGGCCGAAATTGAGGGCGACATGGGTGATTCGCTCCCCGGCCTGCAGGCGCGCCTGATGAGCCAGGCGCTGCGCAAGCTGACGTCGAGCATCAAGAAGACCAACTGCATGGTCATCTTCATCAACCAGATCCGCATGAAGATCGGCGTGATGTTCGGTTCGCCCGAAACCACCACCGGCGGCAATGCGCTCAAGTTCTACGCCTCGGTGCGGCTGGACATCCGCCGCATCGGCTCGATCAAGCGGGGCGAGGAAGTCATCGGCAACGAAACGCGCGTCAAGGTGGTGAAAAACAAGGTCTCACCGCCCTTCAAAACCGCCGAATTCGACATCCTGTTTGGCGAAGGCATTTCGCGCCAAGGCGAAATCATCGACATGGGCGTGGTTGCGCGCATCGTGGAAAAGTCGGGCGCCTGGTACGCCTACAACGGCGAGAAGATCGGCCAGGGCCGCGACAACGCCCGCGAGTTTCTGCGCGAAAACCCGCAGCTGGCGCACGAGATTGAAAACAAGGTGCGCGAGAGCCTGGGCGTGGCGCAATTGGCGGCCGACATCCGGGTGCAAGCAGCGCCTGCCGAAGACGCCGCGGACGGCGTGGTGCCTGCGCCCGCCGCCAAGGGCAAGAAATCTGAGCAAAAAGTGGACTGAGCGCTTGCTGCATAAACGTTAGCAGCTACTAAAGTCATAGTAAAAGGTGGTCCGTCCGCAGCTCTCGCTCAAAGGCCGTGCGCTGCGTTTGCTCTCACAGCGCGAGCATTCGCGCGCCGAGCTGGAGCGCAAGCTGGCCCGGCACCTCCAAGAAGGCGAAGACCTGGCGGCTGTGCTGGACGACTTGCAGGCCAAAGGCTTCATCTGCGAAGAGCGGGTGCTCGCTTCGGTGCTGCAC
>JBATPF010000273.1:0-3313 GCA_049291355.1 Giesbergeria sp. | reverse complement strand
ATGTGGTCCAGCACCATGGCACCCGTGCCTTCGAGAAACACGTTGTCGTGCTCCAGGCCCGAGTAGTCGATGACGTCCTGCACACGGTATTCGCGCTTGAGCATCTCGACGATGTCGCTGCGCCGCTCGCGCCGGCGGTTGGGCGCAAACATCGGGTACAGCGCCACATGGCCACCGGCGTGGGTGGAGAACCAGTTGTTCGGAAACACGCTGTCGGGCGTGTCCCGCGCGCCATCGTCATCGAACAGATGCACGCGCACCCCGGCGGCCTCCAGCCGTGCGGCAGCGGCGCTGACTTCCGCATAGGCGAGGCGGGCGGTTTCGTCCGGCGGCTGGCGGCATGCGCGGCTCTGGAAGGCGTTGTCTGCGGCGGTTTCCGGGTTGGGGTGAAAGTGCCGCGGGCGCACCATCACCACGGCGGCCGGCGCCTGAAGGCAAGCCTGGGGCACGGCTCAGGCCACGCGGCGCAGTCGCGCTGCCGACCCGCTGCCCTGCGTGCGGCCGAACAGGTCTTTTGGATCGCCATCGCTGGGCACCAACTGCACATCGCGCCCCATGCCGCGCTCCTCTGCCAGGCGGTGCAGCACGCGCAGGGCGGCGTAGTCTTCCAGCGCAAAACCGACGGAATCGAACACCGTCACTTCCTGCTCGGAGGTGCGGCCGGGCGCTTGTTGGGACAGCACGCGCCACAGCTCGGTCACCGGATGATCGGGCGCGAGCTGCTGGATATCGCCCTCAATGCGGGTCTGCGGCTCGTATTCGACAAAGACGCTCGCGGCGCGCAGCACGTCCGGGTGCAGCTCGGTCTTGCCCGGGCAGTCGCCGCCCACGGCGTTCAAGTGCATGCCTGGCTCGATCATGTCGGGTGTGAGGATGGTGGCGCGCGCCTTGTCGGCCGTGACGGTGGTGACCACGTCGGCGCCGCGCACAGCGTCCCGCACCGAAGCCGCGCGCACTACGGTGAGGCCGGGCCAGTCGGCCAGGTTGCGCAGCAGCTTGTCGGTGGCGGCGCCATCGACGTCGAAGGCGCGTACTTCCTCAATGCCCAGCAGGGCGTGAAAGGCAATCGCCTGAAACTCGCTTTGCGCGCCGTTGCCGATCAAGGCCATGCGGCGACTTCCCGGCCGAGCCAAAGTGCGTGCGGCCAGTGCCGACGTGGCGGCGGTGCGAAGCGCGGTGGTCAGGGTCAGCTCGGACAGCAGCAGTGGGTAGCCGGTTTCCACCTCGGCCAGCACGCCAAACGCCATCACAGTGGGCAGGCCGCGCGCAGGATTTTCGGGGTGGCCGTTGACGTATTTGAAGGCATAGTGCGTGGCGCCGGCTACGGGCATCAGCTCGATCACGCCGCGTTCGCTGTGGCAGGCGCTGCGGGGCGATTTGTCAAATTCGGGCCAAAGCAGAAAATCGGCTTTGATCGCCTCGGCAAGCTGGCCGATCAGCGCGGCCGAGCCAATGGCTTGCACCAGTTGCGACAAGGCCGGAAGGTCGATGAGTCGTGTCATTTTGTTGTCTCCGTATGCGATTCAGCCATTGTGTTTCTCCGCTCCAGCCAACGAATAGCGACAGAAATGTGCGAATCGGCAGACTCCCAAGACACTTTGCCAGCAATAATTGGCGTTATGAGCAAAATTGACGATACCGACCGCCAACTGCTGGGGCTTTTGCGCGACAACGCCCGCACACCGCTGGCTACTCTGGCGCTCAAGGTGCGCGTCTCGCGCGGTACCGTGCAAAACCGGCTGCGCAAGTTGGAAGAATCGGGCGTGATCACCGGCTACACGGTGCGTTTGCGGCCCGACTCGGAGCCTCAGCGCATCCGCGCCTGGATGGCCATTGCAGTGGAAGGCAACGGCGCTCCTAACGTCATTCGCGCCTTGCGCGGGGAGGCGGCCGTGGGCACGCTGCACAGCACCAACGGGCGCTGGGACATCGTGGCCGAGGTGCGGGCCGGCAGCCTCGAATCCTTCGACGCGGCGCTCGGCCGCATCCGCCTCACGCCCGGCATTGCGGGCACGGAAACCAGCATTTTGCTGTCGACCTTCAAGGCCTGACCATGGCTGCAGCGCACCGCCCCTGCGCCCAGCAAGCGCGCTGCAACCGCCGTACCATGCGGGTGCCATGCCGGATTCGATGATGCCTCCCGCCGCTGCAGCGCTGCCGCCCGTGCGCCTCTCACGGCTGGGCGGCGAGTTTCTCGACCCCGCGCTGGAGCAGGCGTTTCGCGTGGGCACCATGCACCGCGCCGTTCCCCAGCAGCGCACCAGTCTGCTGATTTGGGCGGTGCTGCTGCTGGTGTTTGCCGTGCCCGACTACGCGGCCACCGGCCCCGACTTCAGCTTTTGGGTGCTGACGAGCTACCGCGTGGTGATGGCCGCGCTGTTGTTCGCGGCCAGAGAAGCGCTGCGGCGCTCGCCCGAGCTGGGGGTCAAGGGCCATCTGCTGATGTGGCTGGGGCTTTTGGGTTACCCGCTGTTTTTCCTGTTCTATGCGCTGCGTCCGGACATTCGCGCCATCAACACCGGGATGATCATGGTGATCCAGATCACCTTGTTTCTGTTTCTGCCGGTGCGCGTCAAGCTGGCGCTGCCCGTGGCGGTGTTTGGCGCGCTTGGCGCCACGGCCAGCATGTGGGCCACCAGCAGCGTGGACGTGGCCACCAAGGTGGCCACCGGTTTTTTGGTGCTGATGCCAGCGGTGGTGGGGTACGCCACGGCGCTGCGCCTGCAGAAAACCGAGCGCCTGCAGTTCTGGCTGCACCAGCAATTGCACGACGCCAACCGCGAACTGCAGGGCGAAGTGCTGCGCCGGGTCGCCCTGCAGGACGAGCTGGAACGCCAAGCCTCCACCGACCAACTCACCGGCCTGCCCAACCGCCGCGCGCTGGGTGCGCGCTTTGCGATCGAAGCGGCGCGTGGCGCGCGCAGCGGCGAATCGCTGTCGCTCGCCATGTTGGACCTTGACCATTTCAAGCGCGTGAACGACCAGTATGGCCACGCTGCCGGCGACGCGGTACTGCGCAGCGTGGGGCAGCTGTGCCACCGCAGTTTTCGTGAAGGCGACACCGCCGCGCGCGTGGGCGGCGAGGAGTTTGCCGTGTTGCTCCCTTGCGCCAACCTGGAACAGGCGGTGCTGGTCATGGAGCGCTTCGGCGCCGCGTTGGCCGGCCTGACCGTGGAGACAGAGTCGCAGAGCGTGCGCGTCACCACCACGGCGGGCGTGGCCGAGCAGCGCCCCGGCGAGAGCTTAGAAGCGCTGATGGCCCGCGCCGATGCCGCGCTTTACGCCGGCAAGCAGGCCGGGCGCAACCGGGTGG